>CAUQKD010000133.1:0-6873 GCA_963518365.1 uncultured Lachnoanaerobaculum sp.
CTCCTTCTTGTGCTACGCACTTTATCACGGCAGGATGCCGTATAATATATCCCGAATCAATTTCGGGAAAGCAACTTTTGTTGCTTTATAAGCCCTGGAACAACTCGATCTCTTTGCTATCCTCTGTAAGCCATACAATAGCCTTCTTAACTTTTGCAGTTTTACCTGAAGTCATTCCTCTTCTTCTTGTCTTTCCATCCTGGTTCATAGTATTTACTTTTGAAACCTTAGCGCCGTCAAACATCTTCTCAACAGCTTCTTTTATCATTGTCTTGTTTGAGTCCGGATGTACAAGGAAAGTATATTTTTTATCAGTCATGCCGAGCATGCTTTTTTCTGTAATAACCGGCTTAAGTATTACATCATAGTATTGAATATTTGCCATTATGCATATACCTCCTCTATAGTCTTAACAGCGTCCTTTGAAGCCACTACCGTATTGTACTTTAAGATATCATATACATTGATAGTCTTAGGTGAAGCAGCCTTAACACCATATATATTTCTTACAGAAAGCACAGTGTTCTTCTCATTCTCAGCACATACAACAAGTGCCTTTTTAACATTTAAGTTATTCAAAGTCTGCTGCATCTTCTTTGTCTTAATCTCGCCCATTGAAAAGTCATCAACTACGATGAACTTGTTCTCAAGAACTCTGCTTGTAAGAGCACTCTTAAGAGCGATTCTCTTCTCTTTCTTATTGAGATTGATTGTATAATCTCTTGGAGTAGGTGCAAATACAACACCGCCGCCTTTCCACTGTGGTGATCTGGTTGAACCCTGACGTGCATGTCCTGTACCCTTTTGCTTCCAAGGCTTTCTTCCGCCGCCACTGACTTCTGAACGGGTCTTTGCCTTTTGTGTCCCCTGACGCTTGTTTGCCAACTGTGCAACAACTGCCATATGAACTAAATGCTCGTTAACATTAACTCCGAACACAGCATCATTTAATTCTATACTACCTACTTCTTTTCCTTCAATATTAAATACTGATATATTAGCCATTTGTGTTCCTCCTTTCTGTTAGTTATTTTTTCTTAACAGTCTCTTTTAATGTTATTAAAGCTTTCTTTGAACCCGGCATTGAACCTTTTACAAGAATAAGATTCCTGTCAGCATCAACTCTTACAATTTCAAGATTCTGTGTGGTCACTCTCTTAGCTCCCATATGTCCCGGCATTCCTTTGCCCTTAAATACATGGCTCGGATCTGAAGATGAACCGTTTGAACCCTGATGACGGTGGAACTTTGAACCGTGGCTCATAGGTCCTCTTGACTGTCCATGACGCTTTATAGCACCCTGGAAACCTTTTCCCTTTGATACAGCTGTTGCATCAACCTTATCTCCTGCAGCAAATATGTCAACTTTGATTTCAGCCTTCGGTGCATACTCGGATGCGTTTTCAAATTTAAACTCTCTGATAAATCTTCCGGCTGTGAAAACTTCTCTCTTCTTATCGCCCTTTTCTACTACAGTCTTCTCAATTCCTGCCTTAGCAAGATGACCTGCCTTAGCCTTGTTAACCAATTTTGTACGGATCTGTCCATATGCAACCTGAACCGAATTATATCCGTCATTCTCCTCTGTCTTAACCTGTGTAACAACACATGGTCCGGCAAGAAGAACTGTTACAGGTATTAACACACCGTTCTCATCAAAAATCTGTGTCATACCGACTTTTCTAGCAAGTATTGCCTTCTTCATTATTATACCTCCTGATTTATTCTACAGCGGAGCACTTAGTGCTCATCCTAGAGCAGGATTACGCCTTTAGCGGATTATCTACTCTTCATTTTGATGTCAATATTTACACCAGCCGGCATTTCCAATCTGGAAAGTGCATCCACAGTCTTCTGTGACGGTGCAATGACATCAATCAGTCTCTTGTGAGTTCTCTGCTCGAACTGCTCACGAGAGTCTTTGTACTTATGTACAGCTCTAAGGATAGTTACCACTTCCTTCTTTGTCGGTAGTGGAACAGGTCCTGAAACAGCTGCTCCTGTCTTCTTTACAGTATCAACAATTCTTGCAGCACAGCTGTCAACCAATTGGTGATCATAAGCTTTTAATGTGATTCTCATTACCTGATTTGCCATAAAAAAAGCCGCCTCCTTTTCAATCTTTATAAAAGAAATTGACAAGCGGTGACTGTACACTCTTCCGTGCGTGTCATAAAAATAGAAGCACGAAATTACTCAATATGAGATGCTGTTTGTACAGTGACTTGTCGCCAGTTTTTGCAACATGACCTTCGCTCCACATAAAACCCGATAAACGGCAACCTATGCTTCTTAGCTATCAATGTCACAGCTGTTCCAGGATAGCACAGATGAAAAGTAAATGCAAGCACTTTTTTATTTTATTTTATTTTTTGTTTGTACTGCTCCAAAAACTTGAGTATGGCAAATGCCATAAAGCTGTTTATAGGCAGAAGAATTATATTCTTCAACGCTCTCATAGGCAAAATTGCAATAAAAGCCTTACCATATAGAACATTCAGCCAAAGTGTACCAAGTAAGATATTACAAAGCAGACTTACAAAAAACTCCGCAATAAAAATCCTCTTTATACTCACTTGCTTCTTATATAATACACTTCCATAAATAAATCCGGCAATAATCGCATTTAAAGTAAATCCCGGAAAAAACGGTCCTGTAGGCTTAATTGCATACTTTACAACATCTGTCACAGCTCCAAAAACCGAACCCACAATAGGCCCGAACAAATATCCCACACTTACAGTAGTCAAAGATGAGAAACCGATCTTTAAAAAATTGCCGATAGGGACTGTAAAAGCCCCCAATATAATCGACAACGCCACAAACATAGCTACTGTTGTAATAGTCCTAACCTTCTTAAGTTCCCTATATGAGAACAAAAATATATCTTTTATATCTGTCATAGTCACTTCCTAACACATCCACTCTCTTTAGCCGCCTTAGCTACAGCATCAGCTACAGATTTTGCCACATTCTTATCAAGTGCGGAAGGTATAATATTTTCCGCATTCAAATCTTCAGGCTTTATATACTCCGCGATAGCCTTGGCCGCAGCCTTTTTCATATCGTAATTTATATCTCTTGCACCTGCATCCAGAGCACCTCTGAATATTCCCGGGAAGGCAAGCACATTGTTGATTTGATTCGGTCTGTCACTTCTTCCCGTACCCATTACAGCCACACCGGCTTCCATAGCATCGTCATATGAGATCTCAGGATTCGGATTTGCCATAGCAAAGACTATAGGATCCTTTGCCATTGTCTTTATCATATCCTTTGTAAGGATATTTGCCACAGAAACTCCTATAAACACATCCGCACCTACAAGAGCATCTGATAAGTTTCCTCTCATATCGTTAAGGTTTGTAACTGTACACAGCCACTCCTTATGATCTTTTATACCCTGCGGTCTGGTTTTATACAATATACCGAACTCATCACAGGCCGTTATATCCTTGACACCAGACTCCAAAAGCATCTTGATAATAGCCGTACCGGCACTTCCCGGTCCGTTTAAGACCACTTTTATATCGGATATTTCCTTTTTTACAAGCTTAAGTGCATTGATAAGTGCCGCTGTAACTACTATTGCGGTACCGTGCTGGTCGTCATGAAATACAGGTATCTCAAGCTCTTTCTCAAGTCTTTCTTCTATCTCAAAACACTTCGGTGATGCTATATCCTCCAGGTTGATACCGCCAAAGCATGGTGCGATATTCCTTACAGTCTTTATAGTCTCCTCAGTATCCTTAGTGTCAAGGCATATAGGAAAGGCGTCCACATCTCCGAACTCTTTAAAAAGTATTGCCTTACCTTCCATTACAGGCATTGCAGCCTTCGGTCCTATATCTCCAAGTCCAAGCACCGCCGTTCCGTCCGATACCACCGCCACAAGATTTTTCTTTGCCGTATACTTCCACACATTTTCAGGATCCTTTGCAATCTCTCTGCAAGGCTCGGCCACTCCCGGAGTATATGCAGTACTTAGATCATCTCTTGTATTTATTTTTATCTTACTTACAACGGCAACCTTACCGCCGTTTTCCTCATGTAATTTTAATGCTTCTTTACTATAATCCATATTTCCACCTTATATGATTTCTATAAAATATTTGAATGTATTCTAGCATAAAAAAATTCACTTTTCCATTTTATAGAAGTATTTTTAAAACTTTCTATGCTATGTCAAATTTTATATCTCTATATACGATTTGATACCATATTCTGGCAATAAAAAAGCTGTATGAAAATCATACAGCTAAATGCCGGTGGCGAGACTCGAACTCGCACACCCTTTCGAATAACAGATTTTGAGTCTGTCGCGTCTGCCATTCCGCCACACCGGCTCACTACTTGACAATATTAGCATAACGACAGAATATTTGCAAGCGGTTTTTATACCGGTTTGACGGTGAATTTTATACCGTTCAGATAATTAGGAATAAATATAAGTTAGTGTTTATCCTTTTACAACCAGCCCTCTATATCTGCTGATAGCCGCAAAAACTTCCTGTTTTCTTGGCATTGCAAGATTACCGGGATGACCTGTATATGGTGATATAGAATCCAATCCGAACTTTTCGATATGTCTGTACATCTGATCCAGTGACTGTTCAATTGTCTTCTTTTCATCAATCACTTTATTCTTTAAAAACCCGATCATAACAGCGATACAATTTGTCTGACTTTCATCAACAAGCTGCTCCAGCCCTGAAATATCTATATTGTTCCATCCATACAAAATAGTATATTTTCCTTTGGCTTTCAGGCGATCTTCTTTACCTGACAAAGAGAATCCTTTTTTCAAAGGAACACGATGTGTTACTTTACCAAAAACATTATCTGATAAAAATTCTCTTTTATATCCGTCGGTAGACGCTATCTCCTTTGCTCTGTCGGTGACATCCTTTGGAATATACTCATCCATCATTATAACTCTGTCGGCAACATCGAAGTAATCTCCGCAACCTCCCACTATGAGTATGGTGGAAACTCCCAAATCTTTATATAAAGGTTTTACTTTATCAATAAAAGGTGTTATAGGCTCTTTTTCTCTTGCAATCAGCTTTTGCATACGACCGTCACATATCATAAAATTGGTGGCGGAAGTATCTTCATCAATCAAGATAAGTGAAGTTCCGGATTCTAACGCTTCCATTACATTTGCCGCCTGTGATGTGCTTCCGCTGGCATTTTCCGTAGAAAATAAATGTGTATCCTTATTTCCCGGCAGATTATTTATAAAAGCACTTATATTTACTTTTTCAACATTTCTTCCATCCTCTGCACGAATCTTGACCGCATCAAAACATGTAATCACCATTTCACGCCCGTCACCTGAAATATGATTATATACTCCACGTTCAAGTACTTTCAGTAGTGTTGACTTGCCATGGTAGCCTCCACCTACAATCAATGTAATACCCTTTTCAATTCCCATCCCGGATATATGCTTTCCGCTTGGAAGATCCATATCCGTTTCAAAACTTTTTGGACTGCAAAAAGGAATGCCGTCACGCAAAGGCTTATCTGAAACACCGCTCTCACGTGGCAAAACAGAACCGTTGGCAACAAATGCAACCAAATTTCTTCGCTTTAATTCTTCCCTTATATACTCTTGGTCGATCATTAAAGAAATCTGATTTTTCAATTCATTATGATCAATATTTTCATACAATAATGCCGCATCCACAATTTTTACAAGAGTTTGTGAAAAAATCCGATTGGCTTCTTTTCCCAAAATGCGTCTGCCGGCTGCCGGAAGCCCTATCTCAAATCTTACCTCAACTCTGTTGTCCTTAATCAAAACGGAAGTTCTCTCCAACATCTCCTGTCCGCATCTGTCAATTACAATCATACCGCTACCACCTGTAGCATTTATTTTCTGACTGTAAATTTCAGCTTTTTTATAAAACTCCCTTGTTAAAAAATCCGAAGCGGCAATAATTTTACTTTTTGAATCAAGTAATTCATCAGGGATACCTGTTACTTTCCTGTTCATAATAATCCGCATTTTTGACGGCGGTGCATATGGGTCAACTTGTACATGGTCAATGGAAAGAATATATTTTCCGAAATTGTACTCTCCCTTTATAGATTTATATGCACCATATCCCTGACCGTTTATTGAAAATAATAACTGCTCCAGTTCCTGTCTACTTTTCAAATGTATACCTCCATATCATGTTTCCAAACATTCTAATACTTTTTTTATAAAATCCTGCTGTTGCCTAATCATTGCAAACATATTATCAAAAACCAACTTTACCATAGGCGCAACATCATTATTCATTGCTTCACACTTTTCTTTCCAGCCTTTCATAACAGATTCATATTCAATGTCAAGCCTTTTAAGTTGACTTTCCAAAGCTGTATAAACCTCATCGGATGTCAACTTATCACATAATGATATCCCGGCATATAAAGATGACGGATAAGAAAGAGAAAACTCCGTCAAAGAATCATAAATTAATGTTCTCAAATATTTTTTCCCTTTTTGAGTAATACTATAAGTTACTCTCGGTCTGTATTGTGCCTGTTCCATATCCGTTACACAGATATATTCGTTCTTTTCAAGCTTTTTTAAAGCATAATAAATAGAGCCTATAAGCACTCCTCCCCATCTTTTTGCATCCATTGTTTGTAACATCTGCTTTATATCATAACCTGACATAGGTTCGTTATCCAGCAGCCAAAGCACCAATAAACGTATCACAAATCCACCTCCGTATTCAACATTGAATATAATACAACGAATATTTTTATATGTCAATATATAACACTTCTACCTATTAAAAAAGCTATTATGAATTTTTCACTAACTCAAATCCATAATAGCTCTAATATTTTATTTATATTTAAGAAGTTACAGCT
>CAUQKD010000134.1:0-6860 GCA_963518365.1 uncultured Lachnoanaerobaculum sp.
AGGTATGATAGATGAGGCGGTAGATAAGTACAATATCGATTTGTCAAAGTCATATATGGTGGGAGATTCCACAATGGATCTTGAATTGGCAAGAAATGCAGGTGTAAAGTCTGTGCTTGTGGATACGGGATTTGCAGGAAATGACGGCAAGTATGACAGAAGCTGTGATATTGAGGCGAAGGACTTGCTTGACGCAGTAGAAAAGATAATAAAAGATATGAAATAATTTAAAGGGGCTATCATAACAGCCCCTTTTTTATCTGCAATATTACCAGGTGCATCTGGCACTGGCACCGCACGGCAATATATATTCGGATTTGTTTACGCGAAGTCCTATCTCCATAGCTTCAATATGCGCTTTCGGAAGATGATTTTCTTCAAGGGATTTTTGCATCATATATGTAAGTACACCCGGAGCAAGTCCTGTGGTATATGAGTTTATAAGAAAGAAGAGAGGGTCTTTACTTAAAAGCTTTGTTGTAAGCTTTATAAAGTCATATATTGAGTCCTCTATCTTCCATATCTCACCCTTTGGACCTCTGCCGTATGAAGGCGGATCCATTATTATAGCGTCATATGTGTTACCGCGTCTTATTTCTCTTTGAACGAACTTGATACAGTCGTCTACAAGCCATCTGATAGGAGCATTTGAAAGATTGGAGCTTATCATATTTTCCTTTGCCCAACCTACCATACCCTTGCTTGCATCCACATGTGTAACCGAAGCCCCGGCAGCGGATGCAGCCAATGTGGCTCCGCCTGTATAGGCAAAAAGATTGAGAACTTTTATCTCTCTGCCTGCGTTTTTTATCATGTTGTAGCCAAAGTCCCAGTTGGTCGCCTGCTCAGGGAAAACGCCTGTATGCTTGAATGTAAAAGGTTTCAGATTAAAGGTTATCTTTGATGAAGGAAGTTCATAGTCGATACTCCATGTATTCGGAAGATTGAAAAACTCCCAATGTCCGCCGCCGGCCTTACTTCTGTGGTAGTGACCGTTTTTCTTTTTCCATGCAGGATGTTCATGTCCTGTATTCCAAAGTACCTGCGGGTCCGGTCTTACAAGTATATAATCTCCCCACCTTTCAAGCTTTTCGCCGTTTGAAGTATCCAGTATTTCATAGTCCTTCCAATTATCTGCAATCCACATAATATTTCTTCCTAAAAATAATTTATTGTTATATAAAATAAAAATGCCGTTTGGTAAAACCCATACGGCATTGTCTGTGCCGGACAAGCCGGCTATTTACTAAAGATATTTAAATAATTCCTGTGCCTCATCTTTTTTAGTGGTTTCCTTCAGTGAAAGAACCTCTACCTTTACAGACTTACCACCGAATAATACTTCTACAATATCTCCAACTTTTACTTCAGCTGATGCTTTGATTACTTTGTCGTTTATAAGAACTCTTCCTGCATCACATGCTTCATTGGCTATTGTGCGTCTTTTTATTATTCTTGAAACTTTTAAAAATTTGTCAATACGCATTAGTTATTAACAGCATCCTTTAGTGCCTTACCCGGCTTGAACTTAGGAACTACGCTCTCAGCGATCTTCATTGTTTCACCGGTTCTAGGGTTTCTACCCTCTCTCTCAGGTCTTACAGATGTCTCAAATGTTCCGAAACCAACAAGCTGGATTTTTTCCTTCTTTGCAAGTTCTTCTGTAACAACGTCTACAAAAGCCTTAAGAGCTGCTTCAGCTTCCTTCTTTGTAGCGGAATCGCCCATCTTCTTAGCCATAGCATCGATTAACTCTGTTCTATTCATTTTTTCCTCCTAAAAATAATGCTTGAAAAAACATTATAATAAAATAGTGTCGCCGAATAAAATCGGCAATTATTATGAGGCATAACACCACTCATAACATAAAATTTATAGTCTGTTTAAGACCATTTGTCAAGAAGAATAAAGTAAAAAAGCCGTTTTGTAAGACTTTTTTTGATATAATGCAATTTAACTTTAAGAAATTATATGTTTTTGGTTGACAAGAGTATAACTGTTGATGTACTATACTTATACCCGGTGGGGGTGTATGAGTTAAAAAATAATGATTTTAAGTTTACATTCCAATAAGGTGTATAAGTTGCTGTATGTGTATTAAGCGACTTATTATATTGTTGTTTGGGCACTTTTGAAAGTGCAGATGATATATTTGGGAAGGAGATATATGACAAAGGAAAAGTACAATGTCACAGGAATGAGCTGTGCCGCCTGTTCCGCGAAGGTGGAAAAGACGGTAAGTAAGCTTACAGGTATGGATAAAGCTTCTGTAAATCTTTTGACAAACTCTATGCAGGTTGAATACGATGAGAAGAAGCTTAGTTCAAATGATATAATAAAGAGTATAGTTGATGCGGGATACGGTGCTTCACTTGCAGGTAATGCAAAGGAAAAGGCAAAGGATAAGAGTATCAAAAAGACAAATGATGATGCGATAAGTTCCATGAAGTTCAGATTGAAGGTATCTGTCATCTTCCTTGCCATATTGATGTATTTCAGTATGGGAAGTATGATAGGGCTTCCGCTGCCAAGCTTTTTATCGGGAGCGGGCAATCCGGTAGGATTTGCACTGACACAGCTTTTGTTGGTGCTTCCTGTAATGTATGTAAACAGAAAGTATTATATCAGCGGTTTTAAGTCACTTAGTCATCTTTCCCCGAATATGGATACACTTATTGCAGTGGGATCGATAGCGGCTTTTATATACGGTGTTATAGCAATCTATGTTATGGGATATGCGCTAAATAACGGTGATATGAACACCGTAACCGAGTATAGAATGAATCTTTATTTTGAGTCGGTTTCCATGATACTTACACTTATTACTTTGGGTAAGTTCTTTGAGACAGGTTCAAAGGCAAGAACTACAGACGCCATTTCAAAACTTGTGGACCTTTCACCTAAGAGAGCCAATGTAATAAGAGACGGTGTGGAAGAAAATATTTTGACTGAGGATGTAAGAGTTGGAGATATAGTGGTAATAAGACCGGGAGAGAGCATCCCTGTAGACGGCATTATCATAGAAGGAAGTACAAGTGTTGATGAGAGTGCCATCACAGGTGAGAGTATTCCGGTGCAAAAGGATAAGGGAGATAAACTGATAGGCGCTACAATTAACAAAAACGGAAGTGTAAAGATAAAGGCTTCAGAAGTAGGCGAGGATACTGCAATTTCAAGGATTATCGCCCTTGTGGAGGAAGCTTCATCATCAAAGGCGCCTATTGCCAAGATGGCGGATAAAGTGGCAGGTGTGTTTGTGCCTGTAGTAATGGGAATAGCTTTTGTAACATTCATTGTATGGCTTGTACTCGGATATGATTTCTCATTTGCACTCAATCGTGCTATAGCGGTACTTGTTATATCATGCCCATGTTCACTCGGACTTGCAACTCCTGTAGCTATAATGGTAGGTACCGGAAAGGGCGCTGAAAACGGTATACTTATAAAGTCTGCGGATGCGCTTGAGACCACTCACAGTATTGATACGGTGGTACTTGATAAGACAGGTACGGTTACCAAAGGTAAACCTGTAGTTACGGATATTATAGGATTTGATATAGATGACAATGAGTTTTTAAAGCTTGCGGCAAGTGTGGAGAGTGCTTCTGAACATCCGCTTGCTGAAGCTATTGTGGAAAAGGCTAAAGAAGAGAATTTGACATTCTCATCCCCTGAAAATTTCATCGCACAGTCGGGAAGAGGTATCAGAGCCGATATTGACGGTAAAAAGATTGTAGCCGGAAATGAGCAGGCAATAAGGGAAGCTGTAGGAAACGACTCGGGATTTGATTCGGTATTTGATAAAGGTAATGAGCTGGCATCACAGGGTAAGACTCCGATGTATTTTATGGCGGATGACAAGCTTATAGGAATCATTGCGGTAGCGGATACAATAAAAGATGACAGTAAAGAGGCTATAGAGGCTCTTAAGGCAAGAGATATAGATGTGGTACTTTTAACAGGTGACCACAAGAATACCGCAACCGCTATTGCAAAGCAGGCAGGTATCAACAAGGTGATAGCGCAGGTACTTCCGACAGATAAGGAAGAACATATAAGAAAGCTTATGAAAGAGGCACATAAGGTGGCAATGGTAGGTGACGGTATCAATGATTCGCCTGCACTTGCAAGAGCCGATGTAGGTATCGCAATAGGTGCCGGAACCGATGTGGCTATAGAGAGTGCGGATATAGTGCTTATGCACAGCTCACTTAAGGATGTGGCGACAGCTATTGACCTCAGCAAGGCGGTTATAAGAAATATAAAGCAGAACCTTTTCTGGGCGTTCTTTTATAACTCTGTAGGAATACCGCTTGCGGCAGGTGTGTTTTATCTAAGCCTCGGATGGAAGCTCAGTCCGATGTTTGGTGCCGCAGCTATGGGAATGAGCAGCGTATGTGTGGTAAGCAATGCACTCAGACTTCGCGGATTTAAGCCGAGGAATATAAAAAATAACAAATCAGGCAATGATGAGATAGTTCTCATTGAAAATAATGAAAAAAAGAAAGAGGGAAAAACTATGACAACAGTAATTAATGTAAACGGAATGATGTGCGGACATTGTAAGGCAACAGTGGAGAAGGTAACAAAGGCTGTAGAGGGTGTAAGCAATTCAATAGTGAATTTGGATGCAAAAAATGTTACAATAGAGTACGCTGAAGGTACAGACCTTGAGAAGGTAAAGAAGGCTATCACTGACGCAGGTTATGAGGTGGTATAATGAGAGCCGACTCTAAGACTGTTCTGAGACAATTGAAAACTGCAAAAGGACAGCTTGAGGGAATCATAAAGATGGTGGAAGAGGACAGATACTGCATTGATATATCAAATCAGGTACTTGCCGCCAGAGCTATTTTGGAGAGGGTGAATCGTACTATCATTGAAGGTCATATAGAAGGGTGTATCCTTGATGCCGCCGCCACAGGCAGTGACGAAGAGAGAAAGGAAAAGATAGTCGAGCTGTCAAATACTATAAAGAAGATGATGAAGTAATGGAAAGACAGATTCTATATATAATAGATAAAGACTATAAGAGTATATCCGAATTTTTAAAGAGTAGAGGATATACCTCCTCCAATATAGTGGAGCTTAAAAAATATAAAAACGGTATAATGCTCAACGGTACTTGGGCGTATATGAATCAGAAGCCGACAAGATTTGACCGGCTTCTTGTTCGTGTATGTGAATATAAAAAGAGTGAAAACATATTGCCTGTTTTTATAAAGCTTGATATAAAATATGAGGATGAGGATATAGTGGTGGTAAATAAACCGAGTGATATGCCTATACATCCGAGCTTTAACAACTATGAAAACTCTATGGCAAATGCTTTGATGTACTACTACAGGGATAAAAACTTTGTCTTCAGATGTATAAACAGGCTTGACAGGGACACCATAGGTCTTACCGTTGTGGCAAAGCATTTTCTGAGTGCAGGTATACTGAATACTTTTATGCAAAGGCGTGAGATAAAAAGAGTATACAATGCAATAGTTGAAGATGACGGCAGCCTTACAGACAGCGGAACTGTCAATGCACCTATAGCCAGAGAGGACGATACGCTTATAAAGCGTAGAGTAAGCACTGAAGGCCATAGGGCAATTACTCATTATAAGGTATTAAAAAGGCTTAAAGGAGCTTCTTTGATAGAGCTTAGGCTTGATACCGGCAGGACACATCAGATAAGAGTTCATATGAGTTATATAGGGCATCCTCTTGTAGGAGATTATTTGTATAATGAAAGGTACTATGATAAAGAGAATGTCAGGCCGCTGCTGCATTCAAAGAGCCTTTCTTTCATACACCCGATAACAGGTGAAGATTTATACCTTGAATGTGAGTTGCCGAAAGATTTTAAAGAAAGAATGGATGAATATGTTTAGAATACAATACCCGTATCTGGATATGAAAAAGATCGCAGAGAGCGGACAGATATTTAGATTTAATGTTTATGACGATGAATACAGCCTTGTGGCAGGGGATAAGCTTTTGTTTATAAAAGAGGATGATGACGGATATATACTCTCATGCAGCGAGTCCGAGTTTGAAGAGTTTTGGATTGACTATTTTGACTTAAGGCTTGATTACAGTGATTTTGAAAAGAATATTCCTGCCGATGATTTATTTTTAATAAATGCCGCCGAGTACTCCTACGGCATCAGGATACTCAATCAGGACAAGTGGGAGATGCTTATATCCTTTATTATTTCACAAAGAAAGAGCATACCTGCGATAAAATCGTCTATCGAAAAACTTGCAAAAACCTACGGCAAGAAGATAGATATACAGGTACCTGATTTTATAAAAAATATTGATAAAAACAGTGAGTTTTTTGCCTTCCCTACACCTAAAGCGCTTGCAGATGCAAGTCTTGATGATTTAAATGCCTGTTCACTCGGATATAGAAGTCCGTATATAGAGGCGAGCGCAAAGGCTGTATACAGAGGTGATATCGACCTTGAAGCTTTGAGTGCGCTTGATGACAATGAGCTTTTGGCGGCACTTATGAGCCTTAAAGGAGTGGGCATCAAGGTTGCAAACTGTGTGGCACTTTTCGGATATCACAGGATTGCGGCTTTTCCTATTGACGTTTGGATAAAGAGAATGATTGATGAGCATTATGCCGGAGAATTTCCGCTAAAACTCTATGACGGTTATGCCGGAGTTATTCAGCAATATATTTTCTATTACGGCAGAGAAAGTACGAAACGTGCTGGAAAATAACCATGAAATTTGGTATGATAGTACAAGGATTGTGAGTGCAAAATGTGTAGCAATCGGGTAACACATATTCCCTATGAAAGGAGCATTATGAACGAACTTACAAAAAAAAATTATGAGACTTGGAAGAGTGCAAAACT
>CAUQKD010000135.1:0-6832 GCA_963518365.1 uncultured Lachnoanaerobaculum sp.
TTACAATATGTACTTAAATATGTTCCTGGTGGAGAGAGATAGAGAAGGGGTGTATAAGTTTTTTTATCCAAGAGAAAATTGCTATTATTATGCATATATTTACTTTGATGACATTAAAGGAAGAGAATTGATAATATCGGAGTTTTTATATAAATACTTTAAACTCTTTGCGGAAGATATTTTCTTAAGTAAGCTAAGCCAAAGAATTCAGGCAGAAGATTAGGTAAGCAAAATATAAGACAAAGTACAAATCTGTCAAGAAGCCTTGGAAGAAGAACTGCTAACAGTTATTCTAAAAACCATTCAAAGAATGTTAACGCAAATGTAAAGAGGTCAGGGAGAAATACCGCCAACAGATTTGCATCAAGTATACGACCAAGACCTGTGGTTGCTAAGGGTGTAAATGAAAAGTCAAGAAAAAGTTATAGGAGTAATATAAACGTAACAATACCGCCTACAATAATTAACTTTAATGTCGATAAAGCAAAGGCTAAAAAGGCTTTTCAAGATATAAACAAGAATAGTGAGGACTTTGTAAAAAGAGTAAAGAATAATCCGATACTTTATTTGTATTCAACTTATGGAGCAATAGATTCACTAAATACAAATATAAAGAACTTTAAAGCATTTGTAGAAGCCGGATTTATAAAATTACCGAATATAGGTATACACTATGATAATCTAAGGAATACCATTATAAGGGAGACTACAAAAGCAGGAAATTCTGTATATGCTGCAAATATACCTATAATATCAAATGGACTCGGAAGATTTCTTGGAGCTACAAATATGCCGAAGAATGCCGGAGTAATGTCTATGATAGGGTCATACTACAGAGGAGTGTATATAAAGGGACTTTTTGGTACTGTAGACGGTATTTATAGTACAGCGGTACATCCTATAAAAACTGTAGAGGGATTAACAGACATAATGCTGAACCCGGGGATATTAGGTAAGGCTATAAAAGACTATACAAACGAAAAGATAATTCATGGAAGTATTGAGGATAGAGCGGAATTTGTAGGACAAGCAGCATTTGAAATAGGGTTGGCTGCAGTGACAAGTGGCATTACAGGAGCGAGTGAAGGTACTAAAACAGCAAGCACTGCATCGAAGGTAGCAGAGATAGCGGATGATGTTGGTGATATATCTAAGGGCTCAAAAGTACCATCAAAAATATCCGGGATCGGAGATGAAATTGCAGGTAGTTCAAATATAAAGCATCCGTCAAAGATAGTTTACCCGTCAAAGGTTGCAGATATTGGTGAGCAAGCAGATGATATAGCAGGTATTGATAAGAAAATAAATCCTATCAAACCACCATCAAAAATAGCTGAACCGAATAAGCCGCCTATAGAAATAGCTGAGCCCAAGAAGCCGCCTATAGAGTTACCTATTTCTTCTAATCGATATTCAAAAATAGATTTTACCCAAACTGATTTTGATGTTGAGTTAATAAGAGGTCGCTTGAAAACTGATCCAGATACAGCTTTTTTCTGGTCAGGACGAACAGATGGTATTGGAGGAATGGATGTTGCGAAAAAAATAGCAAAAAATAAAGGAGGAGTTACATTAGAATCTACGATTGATGATACGAATATTGTAATGCCTGAATGGGATTTTAATGCTCCTTCAAGTGTAACAGCTTGGGAGGAAGCTTCGAATGTTTACGCAGAGCAAGTATCTGGTGAAATAAGAGCTGTAGTTGGTAGCGAACTAAGACCAGGAAATATTTGGGAAAATATCGAATTACCAAGATTGAAGGCCAATCCAAATGTTACTAAGATTACAACAATAGATCCTAAAACAGGGGTAGAAAAAATTATATTCGAGAGGTAGAAATGAAAATTACAGGAACAAGATCAACAATTACTTTTGATTTAGAGAATGGTTTCCTCTTAAAAGCACAAGGAGAATTGTTGATTAATGAAAAATTTGTTGTTTATAAAGATAGTATGACACATTGGGAACCCCCTCATGAAAATCTTCCGATAACTCCAAGAGAAATAGACAATATTATTAACATGGCTAAAAAAATGGAGAGCGATCAAACTATTCGATTGGACTTTATATAATTATGTTGAACTCTATATATTCTAAGTAAACCTGTGGCAATAGATATCCCTTATGATTCAATTAAGAATTTGAAAGTTCCATGGGGAGAATTTACAATTAGAAAATTAGGAGGCAATTAAAATGAGTTTAACTAAAATAACTTGGGAGGAGTTTGATACCTTTGAAAAGATTGAATCACCAAAAGGATATGATTTTCGAACACATGAAGGGAAATACTACACTTTTGGAGAGTTTGGAGTAGCTTCCGTTCGTCGTATCTTTGAGATTAATCCTTCTGATTTTAACGAATATTTATTAGGTAGGAGAACGGCACGTGAAATTGATTTTAAAGCGGAGAACGATCGTTGGCCACCAACGGAAGAAGAGAGAAGAGAATCTAGAAGAAAATTTATAAGTAAACATCCAGCTTCTTTGATAGATGTCCCTAAAATAGGAAACTTTTTCTAAGGAAGAACTTGAAGAGTTGATTCCGATTGCTGAGAAGCAGTGGATTGAATCTGAAGGAGAACTTCCAGATTATTATGTATCACCACTTAAGTAAAAGAGGTTTGAAATGAAACCAACAAAACTAGGCTGGGAAGATGTTATCCAGTTCGAAGAAGTAAAAGGTTACGGTCAGCATATCTGGAGAGATGGTAATCATCTTTATTACGTTACCGAGGAGGGAGGAATTGCCCCTCAGCGTGTGGTTTATGAATTACCAAATGAGTTATTTGCATTACTAGAGAGTGGGGAAAGAACGGAGTTAGAAGTATTAAATAAGCTTCAGACTGATCGTTGGCCACCGACGGAAGAAGGAAAGAAAGCTAGTGAGAAACGATTCATAGAAGAGAGTCCTACATCATTAATTGATTTACCTGAAACTACAGAGTTATTTACTAAGGAAGAGCTTGAAAGATTAATTCCAATTGCTGAGCAAATGTGGATTGACTGGAGAGGCAAACTTCCAGATGATTATGTATCACCACTTAAGTAACAGATATATACAATGATACCAACGAGATCTTCACTCTTAAACGAGTGGTGAAGAGGATGGTGGATGATTTTGAAAAAGATAACCCAGGATTTTTTTATAATCCATCTAAGACGTTTATTGATTTGTACATGAAATCAGGCTTCTATATCGCAGAACTCGTTAAGCGATTATATAATAGCAAATGTCTGAAAAATACATTTCCAAATTTTGAAGAACGTTTAAAACGTATCCTAGAAAATCAAGTTTGTGGATTTGTGCCTTCACCATTTATCTATAATATTTCCACTAATTTTATCTTTGGAAATCTTTCTCGAGATATTAGTAGAAAGAACTTTGTTCTAGAAGATACCATCCCTGCGGCTAAAGAAGGGAAACTACAAAAATTGGTAGATAAATATTTTGAGTAGAAGAGTAATTGTTCATCAAGTATGTTTGTAAGTTCAGTACTGAAATCAGAGTCTCTGGTAGTGGTAGTAAAAGGCTTAATCCATTGGGCTTTAATACCCATTTCACGCATATATTTGCCTACAGTGCGCTCAGTAATAGTTTCACCTGACTTACGAAGTTCTTTGGTTATTTTAGGAGCACCATAGTTTTGTTTTGAAGCATCATAAATAAGCCGGATATTCTTCTTAATAGCTTCCTTCCTCTGAATAGCAGAAGATATTTTTCTATTAAGAAAAGAACGATATCCGGATCGAGACACACCCAAAAATTTAAGCATTCCGGAAGTAGAGACACGGTGCCCATTTACTTTAGCTGCCTCTACCTTTGCAGAAACCTCTGTATAGATAGCAATAGTTAACTTTTTCCCAGAATGCTTATGGCTTTTTTTAGTACATCAAGAGCATCCTGAGCATCACGAAGCTCACGTTTAAGGCGAGCTATTTCTTTTGCATCATCAGATTGATAGTTACCTGAGCCACGAACGGGAATGTCACCATCATTATTACGAAATTGACTTTCCCATTTGGCAAGTGTACTAACACCAATGCCAAGATTCTTGGCACATTCAACTTGAGTAAGATCCGGATGTTCATTTCGATAGTTGATAGCATCCAGCTTAAACTGTTTTGAGTGATGGTTTCTTTTACTTGACATAATGAGTTCCTCCTAAGGTTTATTATATAACAAATAAGGAAATATCTCATTTTGTTTTGTACTAAATATATTCTAGCACCATTGAAAAAGTATACTGTAATAAAGACTCAAATTGGATATACAGCAGTCCGGATGCTTTGTAAAAAAGCTCTCTTGTGGCAGCAGTATAAGAAGGGGATGTATATATGATATGTGAGGGAAGAATATTGGAAAAATTTGAGGGTAGAAATATATTTGTTGATTTCAGGATGCAAGAAATACTTGATGCTATGAACTACCATAGAATAGTGACAATATATAAAAGAGATTGTAGTCTTATACTGTCTAAAGAAGATAATGAATACGATTTTTTTGATGAAGAAGATCCCACACCAATGATTCAAATTTATGCTTATGTAAATATAAAGGAGGTTTTCACAAGAAAATCAAGAAAAAATGAGCTTGTTACCTTCTTTCGCTTTCCGGATATGATTGGAAAAGAACTTATCATATTGGAAATAGTACACAGATATATGGAAGAATACCCAAATACCGCATTCTATGTTGATAACGGTTATACATTCAGAAAACATCATATTGATGCAATATATAATATGCCTGAGCCTGATGCAGAGTGGATTTATAAAAGCCCGGATATGTATAAAAAAGGATGATATAGATAGGCTGTATGCTTAACAGGACTATTTTTGTGGCAGCAGTATAAAATGGAGAATTATATATGATATGTGAGGGAAGAATATTACAAAAATCTGAAGGCAGAAAAACATCTATCGGTGTCAGCATGTGGAAAATACTTGATGCTATGAACTACAATAGAAGATTGATGATAGGTAAAAGAGATTATGATATTATATTGTCTAAAGAGGACAGTGAATATGATTTTTTTGATGAAAAAGATCCCGCACCAATGATTCAAATTTATGCTTATGTAGATATAAAGGAGGTTTTCACAAGAAAATCAAGGAAACAGGGGCTTGAGACTTTCTTTCGCTTTCCTGATATGATTGGAAAAGAACTTATCATATTGGAAATAGTACACAGATATATGGAAGAATACCCAAATACCGCATTCTATGTTGATAACGGTTATACATTCAGAAAACATCATATTGATGCAATATATAATATGCCTGAGCCTGATGCAGAGTGGATTTATAAAAGCCCGGATATGTATAAAAAAGGATGATATAGATAGGCTGTATGCTTAACAGGACTATTTTTGTGGCAGCAGTATAAAATGGAGAATTATATATGATATGTGAGGGAAGAATATTACAAAAATCTGAAGGCAGAAAAACATCTATCGGTGTCAGCATGTGGAAAATACTTGATGCTATGAACTACAATAGAAGATTGATGATAGGTAAAAGAGATTATGATATTATACTGTCTAAAGAAGACAGTGAATATGATTTTTTTGATAAAAAAGATCCTGCACCAATGATTCAGATTTATTCTTATGTAGATATAAAAGAGATTTTCATAAGAAAGTCAAGGAAACAGGGGCTTGAGACCTTCTTTCGCTTTCCGGATATGATTGGAAAAGAACTGGTTATATTGGAAATAGTACACAGATATATGGAAAAATACCCAAATACCGCATTTTATGTTGATAACGGTTATACATTCAGGAAACATAATATTGACGCAATATATAATATGCCTGAGCCTGATGCAGGATGGATTTACAAAAATCCGGATACATATGATAAGAGTAAATACTAAAAAATAATTTAGGGAGTAGATTAAAATAATGGGAGCATCAGCATTAATGTTTAAGATAAGTTATATGCGAAGGTACCATGGAATGAGACTTGGATGTATGAGGATCCTAAAA
Source organism: uncultured Lachnoanaerobaculum sp. (assembly GCA_963518365.1). Classification (GTDB taxonomy): domain Bacteria; phylum Bacillota; class Clostridia; order Lachnospirales; family Lachnospiraceae; genus Lachnoanaerobaculum. The sequence continues at coordinate 5,991 of CAUQKD010000135.1, forward strand.
CTTTTTGATTTATATGTATAAAAAATAAGAGCCGGTCAAATAATGGCCGACTCTATTTATTTACTGTTTATGTGGAGAAAACGAAAATTTAGTGCTTCTCATACAGATAATCATCATTTTTCTTTGGCGGTTTTTCATTCAGGTTACCCACGTCAAAGGTAGTCTCATCAGAGATATCATTCTCATTGTTTTGTCTCTCATCAGCCGGAATATCGTTTACTTCGGTTCCCTCGGCGGAAATAAGCTTGGTCTGATTGATTTCACTGTTGTTAAAGTCTACAGCACCTTGATTTCCGGCAGTATCTGAAACATATGCCTTTATACCGTAGGTGTCAAAATCAAAAGTGGCTCTGCCTTCGTCCTTATCAAGCTTTGTAGGCAATATTTTCTTGTCATTGCTGTCTATCGCATATATATTGTCATAGTCGATATCGGAATGTGTGTCCTCAAAGGTTATATTCAGTTCACCCTTTTTTACAAGCTGTGCAAATATGGTCGGAGCGGTCGAGTCTATCTTGTCAATCTTTTCATATATAGTCTGTGACATAGTATTAAGATTGGTTGCAACCACTTCCAAAGTACCGTTTTTTGTAGCTGTAGCCTCATATGTATTTCCGTTTTTTGTAAAGGAGAGAGGCTCATTGTCAAGCGTCATAGTGAAACTTTTTAAAGGGAAAAAGCTTTTTTGTACCACCTTGATATCAACAGTTTTTGAGTTCTCCACCGCCTCTACAGAAACTTCAAACTTAGGCTGTGATGTAACTGCAAAAAATATGATTACATTTACGAATATAAATGCTATTATATACTTGAGTTTTGAAAACCTCCTTTTTTTAGGTTTT
>CAUQKD010000136.1:0-6757 GCA_963518365.1 uncultured Lachnoanaerobaculum sp.
TAAGTCCCTCATAAGTTAATATATGCTTTTTCTCTGCCATATTTCCTCCATTTTGACTTCTATTTCACTCCTGCTTAAGTAAAACTGTCCTTATATTTTTATTTTGAAGTCAAAACTTTAACTTCAATCTGCCAACCCGTTTAAGATTAGAAAAAAACCACTATACCGGCGTATGTGGCGAATTTAATACATAATCTAACTAGTTCCGATGCATTATACAATGGACTTTGTAAACTGTCAAGTGGTAAAATCTTATATTTTAAGCCGATTTATAAGCATTTTGCACTGTATATCTTATGTACAAATATTGAATGCAAATAAAAAGACAGGCTTGCTCAAGGCCTGTCTTTTAAGTAAGAGGAAATTTCAATATGTGTAACACTGTATATTATCAAATAAGGTTGCTCAAGTCTTACTTGATATATATGATAGCCGCCCATATTAAATAACAGCTACCATATCTTAAATTAGGAAAACCTAATATTAAGACCTAAAATTAAAATGCAGCTAACTGCTTTCCTGCCGCCTCAAGTGCAGCTTTTGCGTCTGCATCCGGCTCAAGGTTTGCTATAATGCCTTCTCCACCTATGATATTGGCACCTGCATTCTGCATACGCTCAACCCATAGTCTCATCCACTCTCCGTCGCCCCAATCATATGAACCGAACAGAAGGATATTCTTGCCTGATACCTTGCCTTCAATCTCTGTTATAAAGCTATCTACCGATTCGTCTAACTCCTCAGCACCCATTGCAGGGCATCCGATAGCAAATGCAGGCTGTGCCAGTAACTCGTCAACATTTACACTGTCAACAAATACAAGCTCAGGTGTACCACCTGCCGCCTTCACTCCGTCAGCTATCGCATTTGCCATAGCCTCTGTGTTTCCTGTTGAACTCCAATAAACAATAATTGCTTTATCCATCTTTTTCTCCTTATTTCTAGGCCGAAACCGTTATCAACAAGCTATACTTTCCAGCTCTCTGCCGGATAAAAACTCATCAATAGCAGTCTCTCTTGCCTCATCATAGCTTAGAAACTTTTTTCTGGTCTCCTCCAAGTTGCCGTATATTTTCCAATAACCGCTATGTAAATATCTCTCTCCTTTGTTCTCAAGAAAGCCCTTTATATCGCATATCGGATATCCGAGGAACACACCGACCTCATGTGGAAACTCTTTCATCTTATTATAAAAGCCGTTCATCCTTTGATGCAGTCTAATAAGATTTGATACAAAATCATCTCTCCTATACCCAAACTCTCTCAGGTAGTCACTAACCTCTTTACTCCTCAGATGTTCTTCCAACTCTTTTGCTCTGTATACCATCACCAAATGTCGCTTCTTACAGGTACAAAGGATAATCAAGCTGATATTCGTATTATGCAGTTTCATACTTATTCTGGCCAACTCTCTGTCATTTAAAAAGAGCATACCGGAAATCCTTTTCCCCTTCAGCACTGCGGCATTTTGAATGATAAGTCTGAGTTCTACACTGTTCTCACCATCAGTTGCCAGCTTATTTACTATCTCAACCGGCATACCTACCTCCGTTTTATTTATCAAGGAAATTTATTCCTCTTGGTTAGTACTTCCTAACTTTATCATTTTAATTGCACTTTGTCAATAGTTTTTTCTGATTTCTTTAAAAATCTGCATCTATTTTAAAATTCATATTTTTACCTGTTTTAGGATGGATAAAGTTCAGCTCTACAGCCGCTAAAGTCAGTACTTTATCGTAGTCAAGTTTTTCTTTTGCTAATCTCTTATTGTATTTATAATCACCGAAAAGCGGAAAGCCGTGAGCGGCACACTGAAGCCTTATCTGGTGATGCCTTCCTGTAAGCAGGTTTATTCTAAGCCTTGTAATATCAATACCTTCACCTTGTTTTGTCTCCAAAACCTTATATTCAAGTATTGCTTCCTTGGCATCCTTAGTGTTTTTGTCTGCTATTCTGCTGATGTTGTTGTTTTCTTTCTTTACAAAGTCTGTCAACCTGCCTGTATCTTCACTTGGCATCCCTTCCACCAAAGCTTCATATATCTTTCCCATATTCTTTTTCCTTAGATTACTGCAAAGTATATCTGTGGCTCTTTTATTCTTTCCGTAGACCATTACTCCGTATACAGGCTTGTCAAGTCTGTGTATTACTCCTATATAACCGTCATTTCCCAAATGTTTCTTTAAAAGGCTTACCATATCTTCTTCAAAACTTGAACTTGACTGGCTCAAAACTCCTCTGGGCTTTATTACTACTAAAATATCCTTATCCTCATACAATATCTTCAACGCCATTTATCAATCTTTCCTTTTGCAATTTTGTCAATTGTTTTATCTCATATTCTCTTTTCATCGCAATTATCTTATCCTCATATACCTCAAAGTAGACAAGTTCCGCTGGAAGCCTCGCCTTGGTATATTTTGCACCTTTTCCCGTATTATGTACCTTAACTCTCTTTGATAAATCGGAGCTCCATCCGCAATAGAGGCTGTCGTCATTACAACGAAGCAGATATACAAACGCTTTTTCTTCTAAAAAAGCAGACAAGTCGGAAATCGAGTGCCCGACTCCCAATTGTCTGCTGTATATGTCTAATTCCATTAAATCACCCAATCAGTAAACTCTGTTGTATCTCTTTTACCTTCCAAGCTGCTCGTATCAATACCGTTCTTCTTAAGCAATTCTTCCATCTGACTCAATCTTTCATTGAGGATATCAATAGTCTCTGCAAGCTTTGAGATGTCGGCATTAACCTGTGCAAGTTTATGCTTCTTCTCAACCGCCTGACCGTTCAGCTTAACCGGTCTTGCCGGTATTCCTACAGCTGTCGAATCGCTCTCCAAAGGCTTTAACAGTACCGAATTTGCTCCTATAGAAGCGTTATCACCTACTTCAAATGAACCGAGAATCTTTGCACCGGCACCTACCATAACATTTTTACCGAGAGTAGGATGTCTCTTACCTTTGGCGGTACCTACACCGCCCAAAGTCACACCCTGATAGAGTGTACAATTGTCACCGACTACCGCCGTCTCTCCTATTACGGTACCGCATCCATGATCTATAAGCACTCCGGTACCAATCTCGGCTCCCGGGTGAATTTCTATCAGTGTAAAAAATCTTGAAACCTGTGATACCCATCTTGCTATAAAGAACATATGCTTTTTATAAAACCAATGTGCAATTCTATGCATAATCAGGGCATGGATACCTTGATATAAAAACAATACTTCAAATGCATTTCTGGCAGCCGGATCCCTCTCCTTTACAGCCTGTACATCCTTCCAAACATCTTTAAAAAACATAATCTCTCCAAAACCTATGAAACTATATAAGACCCAGTTCCTTCATTGACGAATATATTCCATCCTCCGATACTTTTTTCGCAAAAAATGTCGCATATTCCTCTAATGCGGTATCATGCTCACCAAGTACAATTCTGTTCTTTGCACCACATGTAAACATAGGCAAGTCATTCATACTGTCACCAAACACATAGGCATCTTCCAATGCTATATTATAATAATCAAGAACTTTTAAAACACCTTCACCCTTTGAGCAAGGATACGGTACACATTCATAAAATCCTGCACCGCGATCTATAATATCAAAATCGTTGCATTCGGCAAAAAATGACTTTAAATCACTCTTTGAAAATCTGGGATCGTCAAATATGCAAAACTTGTCAAAGTCATAATCATCTTTGTCAAACTCACCAATAGACGGCTCGATAACTACACTTATTGCATCCAGACCTCTCTCAGTTATCTCAGGATATATAAAAGGTTTGGCAGGAAAATAAATTCCCTGCCTTGCCTCCAACATACCTTCAACATTGAATTTCTTCAATAGTTTCTTTATTTCAATGCCTCTTTTATGATCTACCCTCTTCTCAAAGATGGTCTTATCTCCTACGACTATCTGAGTACCGCATCCGCATATATAGCCGTCCATTTGAAAACGACTCTTTATATTGCCGATGATACACTCCACACGGCCGGTATTGATAAATGTCAAATGTCCCGCCTGTCTTGCCTCTTTTATAGCTCTAAGTGCGGACTTCGGCACTTGTTTGGTCTCATTATCAATCAAAGTTCCATCTATATCAAAGAAAAGTGCTCTCATTAATGTGCAGCCTCACTGCTCTGTGCAGATTGACTCTCGGCAGAACCGCTCTCTGTAACTTCGCCTGCGCTCTCTGCACTTGTCTGTCCTTCTTCGCTGCCTACAGTCTCACCGTTTAAGTTTACGGTAGAAGCGCTTCTCTTTGCCTTTTCTACAAGGAAGTTTACAACCTTGTATGACTTTACAGCCTGCTCTACCTTATCTTTTCCATACTGCTTTATAAGCTCATCCTTTGTTGTGGTAAGTCCGCTTGCTTCTATAATCTTTTGATAATCTTCATCCTTTAAAGACATCTTCTCTTTCTTATAGATTGCATCTATTGTGACTCTTTCCTTTGCAACACTCTCAGCCTGCTCTCTGACCTTAGCCTTAAGACCTTCTTCATCTGTACCGTATGCCTGTGCGTACTGCTCAATTGTCATACCGTACTGCTTGATCATATTGTTGATCGGCTCCATAGCTGAATCGTACTCATAGTCTACAGCCTTGTCATTAAGCTTATAATTAGAATTCTTCATTACAGCTGTCAAGGCATTGTACTGATCCTGTTGCTCTGCACTCTTCTTTCTCTGATCCTCGATCTGCTTTTTAACCTCAGCCTTGTATGCATCAACTGTTGTCTGAGCACCGCTTGTATGCTTGCTTACCCACTCGTCTGTAAGTGTAGCCGGCTTTGAAACTGAGATAGAATTGATCTTTACATCAAATACTACTGCGGCACCTGCCAAATCCTTGTTGTTATAATCTGAAGGGAATGTAAGATTAAGCTGTACATCTTCACCGATATTGTGGCCGATAAGTCCGCTCTCAAAACCTTCAATAAAGTTGTTGCTGCCGATAACCAAATCATAACCCTTTGCACTACCGCCGTCAAAGGCAACTCCGTCCTTTGTTCCTGTGTAGTCTATGTTTACAGTATCGCCTTCCTGAACGGCTCTGTCTGTAATCTGCTCTTTGTCAGGGTCCTGCTGTAACTCTGTATTTATCTGTGCATCTACATCCTGATCACTTACAGATGTATCTATATTAGGTATTTCTACTCCTATATAATCTCCAAGCTCTACATTTCCGTAATCGCTTGGTGCTTTTTCATCTGTCTTTGCCTCTGTGGCTGTCTTTGCATCGGTACTGTCTGTGCCGCCTTTTTTACTGACACCGCAGGCACTCATTGTAGCCAAGACTACCATACTCATCAAAGCTAACTTCTTTAATCTCATAAAATAAAACCTTTCAATTATAAATAAAATGCCTTAAAAGCAAGATATGTATTGTATAAATCCAGTTTGGATATTACTTCATACGGTGAATGCATAGATATAACAGGTACACCGAGGTCCACTACATCTATATTCATCATTGCTACAAACTTTGCAATAGTTCCGCCGCCGCCGACATCTACCGCTCCAAGTTCACCTATCTGCCAATGCACTTTATTCTCATCCATAATAGAGATGACCTTATTCATAAACTCGGCACTTGCGTCTGATGAACTGCTCTTTCCTCTTGCTCCCGTATACTTTGTAAGCACACATCCCTTATTAAGATATGATGAGTTGTTAGGCTCGTACACATCAGGGAATGTAGGATCGAATGCTGCATTTACATCTGATGAAAGACAAGCGGACTTTTCACATACTTCCTTCACATCCGCGCCGAAGCACTGTGAAAGATACTCTATACAATCATATACATAGTGAGAATCCAAACCTGTATTACCTTCTGAACCTATCTCTTCTTTATCTGTAAGAATTGTAAGTGTAGTGTGCTTAGGTGCTTTTGCTTCAATCTCGGCAATTATAGCAGGATATGCACAAACTCTGTCGTCATGACCGTATCCGGCTACAAGTGAGCGGTCAAACCCTACATCTCTTGCCTTTAATGCAGGTACAAACTCTATCTCGGCTCTTGCAAAATCTCTCTCTGTAATGCCGAACATCTTATTTAAGATTTCAAGAGTCTTTAACTTTACACTCTCCTTGACATCATCACTGTCATCAAAAGGCAATGTACCTAAGAAAATATTTAGTTCTTCTCCCTTGATTCCTTCATCAAGAGTTCTCTTATCCTGCTTCTTTGACAGATGAGGAAGTAAATCACTTATATAGAATACAGGATCTTCTTCATCTTCACCTATGTTTATCTCTACAAAACTTCCGTCTTTTTTGAAGATAACTCCATGCATTGAAAGAGGTATGGTTGCCCACTGATACTTCTTTACTCCGCCATAATAATGTGTCTTAAAGTAAGATATCTCACTCTTTTCATAGAGCGGATTCGGTCTGAGGTCAAGTCTTGGAGAGTCTATATGCGCTCCATTGATTCTTATGCCTTCAGTAATAGGCTCGGTACCTATTGTAGAAGCAAGTATCGCCTTTTTTCTGTTTACTTTATAAATCTTATCTCCCGGCTTATAGCTCTTTTTAGGGTCAAAGACTGTATATCCGTTTGCCTCAAGCAAACTTGTAACCTCTTTTACAACTTCTCTTTCAGTCTTTGACTTATTCAAGAAATTCTTATAGCCCTTTGCAAACTCTTCAGCCTTTTCTATATGCTCAGGAGTCACCTTGGCTATATGCAGATATTCATATGAAAGTTCTTTTTGCAGAGCTTTTGCTTTACTTTCTGCCATTTA
>CAUQKD010000137.1:0-6719 GCA_963518365.1 uncultured Lachnoanaerobaculum sp.
GGGAAATGTACAGGTAAACAAAGGATATCGTGTACAGTTCAACAACTCAATCGGCGCTTACAAGGGAGGACTTCGTTTCCATCCTACAGTAAATCAGTCTATACTTAAATTCCTGGGCTTTGAGCAGGTGCTTAAGAATTCACTTACAGGTCTTCCTATGGGCGGAGGAAAAGGCGGTTCAAACTTTGATCCTAAGGGAAAATCAGACAGAGAAGTGATGGCATTTTGCCAAAGCTTTATGAGTGAACTTTATAAACATATAGGAAAAGACACGGATGTACCGGCAGGAGATATCGGTGTAGGGGCAAGAGAGATAGGTTATCTCTTCGGTCAGTATAAGAGACTTTCAACATTATTTGAGGGTGTGCTTACAGGTAAAGGTATTCCGTTTGGCGGTTCTCTTGCAAGAACAGAGGCTACAGGCTACGGTCTTGTATATATTCTTGATGAGATGCTTAAGGCAAACAATAAGGAACTTAAAGGAAAGACTGTAGTAGTTACAGGTTCAGGAAATGTTGCAATCTATGCAATACAAAAGGCACAGCAGCTTGGAGCAAAGGTGGTGGCACTTTGTGATTCAAACGGTTATATATATGATGAGAACGGTATACAGGTAGATATTGTTAAGGATATCAAGGAAGTTAAGAGACAGAGAATCTCAGAGTATGCAAACAGAGTACCTTCTGCAAAGTATACACAAGGAAAAGGAATCTGGAATATCAAATGTGATATCTATCTTCCATGTGCTACTCAAAACGAGCTTGACCTTGACGGTGCAAAGGCACTTGTAGAGGGCGGATGTTTTGCCGTAGCGGAAGGTGCAAATATGCCTACAACACTTGAAGCTACAAAGTATCTTCAGGATAACGGTGTGCTGTTTATGCCGGGTAAGGCTTCAAATGCAGGCGGCGTATCCGTTTCAGGCCTTGAGCAGAGCCAGAATGCTATGAGACTTTCATGGACATTTGAGGAAGTTGATGAGAAGCTTAAAGGCATCATGAAGGATATCTTTAAAAAGGTGGATGATGCAGCCAAGAGATATAATCAGGCAGGCAACTATGTGGCAGGTGCAAATATCGCCGGATTTGAGAAGGTTGCAAATGCAATGATTGCACAGGGTATTGTATAATATATTGTACAAAATTAAATACATAAGCATTTAAAAGCCCTTTTATGAGGGCTTTTTTTTAATTCCTATTGACTTACTGGGAATTAAGCTTTAAAATTCCATTATGTAGGTAACAGAGATAAATCTGTTACAAGATTACCCATGCTCATGGGATAAGTGAAAGGAAAGATCAATGTCATTATTAAATGTAAATAATTTAACAGTTTCCATAGAAGATGATGAGAATTTAAAGGAAATTCTTCATGGAGTAGATATAGAGATAAACAAGGGTGAGACACATGTACTTATGGGACCTAACGGTGCCGGTAAGTCAACACTCGGTTATGCTCTGATGGGTAACCCAAGATATATCACAGAGTCCGGAGAGATTATATTTGACGGTAAGAATATAGTTGACGAGTCTGCGGACAAGCGTGCAAAAGCCGGAATGTTCTTATCATTCCAAAATCCGCTTGAGGTACCGGGACTTCCTCTAAGCAGCTTTATAAGAAATGCTGTGGAGGCAATATCAGGTAAGAGAGTAAGAATGATGCAGTTTAAAAAAGAACTTGAAAAGAACATGGAAGTCTTAAATATGGACAAGGATTACGCCAACAGAGCTTTGAATGTAGGTTTTTCAGGCGGTGAGAAGAAAAAGGCTGAGATTTTACAGCTTCTTATGCTTTCACCTAAGCTTGCAATACTTGATGAGACAGATTCAGGACTTGATGTGGATGCTGTAAGAACAGTTTCAGAAGGTGTTAAGGAATATCAAAAGAGAAAAGACGGTGCTCTTCTTATAATCACTCACAGTACCAGAATACTTGAGTCGTTAAAGGTTGACTATACACATATTATGGTGGACGGAAAGATAATAAAGACAGGAGATGCTTCATTGGTTGACGATATCAATGAAAACGGATTCGAAAAGTATATTCAGGAGAGCAAATAATGAAGGAAAAGACATATGTAGAAGACATCAACAGTAGTATGTATGACTTTAGAAATGAAGATACCGACAACTTCAAGATAGCTGCAGGTCTTACACCTGAGCTTGTATCTCAGATTTCTAAAGAAAAGAACGATCCTGCATGGATGCAAAATTTCAGATTGCAGTCATTACAAATATATAATCATATGGAAGTTCCGCCGTGGGGTCCGTCTATAGAGGGTCTTGATATGGACAACATTGTCACATATGTAAGACCGAATACAAATATGAAGACCAAATGGTCGGATGTACCTGAGGATATCAAGGATACATTTGAAAAGCTCGGTATTCCGCAGGCAGAGAGAAAGTCACTTGCAGGTGTTGGTGCTCAGTATGATTCAGAGCTTGTATATCACAATGTAAGAGATGAAGTTTCACAGATGGGAGTTGTATATACGGACCTTGAGAGTGCAATGCACGGCGAATTTGCGGATATGATTCAGAAACATTTTATGAAGCTTGTAAAGCCGAACGACCATAAGTTTGCGGCATTACACGGTGCGGTATGGTCAGGAGGTTCATTTGTATATGTACCGAAGGGTGTTCATCTGGATATTCCTTTGCAATCTTACTTCAGACTCAATGCAAAGGGAGCAGGACAGTTTGAGCATACACTTATTATAGTAGATGAGGGCGCTGACCTTCACTTTATCGAAGGATGTTCGGCACCTAAGTACAATGTGGCCAATCTTCATGCAGGCTGTGTGGAGCTGTACGTAGGAAAGAATGCCAGACTCAGATATTCAACTATAGAGAACTGGTCCAAAAATATGTACAACCTCAACACAAAGAGAGCTGTTGTGGAAGAGGGCGGAAGAATCGAGTGGGTTTCAGGTTCATTCGGTTCACATGTGTCATATCTTTATCCTATGAGTATTTTAAAGGGTAGAGGTGCAAGAATGGAATTCACCGGAATTACATTTGCAGGTGAAGGACAAAACCTTGATACAGGTTCAAAAGTTGTACATGCGGCACCTGACACATCATCGGTTATAAGTACAAAGTCAATATCAAAGGCAGGCGGTATATCTACATTCAGAAATGCGGTAGTGGTATCTGAAAAGGCAAAAAACTCAAAGTCTTCAGTATCATGTGAGTCATTGATGCTTGATGATATATCACGCTCGGATACAGTACCTGCAATGGATATCAGATGTGCAAATGCGGATATAGGACATGAGGCAAGAATCGGTAGAATCAGTGATGACGCCGTGTTCTATCTTATGAACCGCGGTATAAGCGAGGAAGATGCAAGGGCAATGATAGTAAGCGGATTTGCCGACAATGTATCTAAAGAATTGCCGCTTGAGTATGCGGTAGAGATGAACAATCTCATTCAATTGGAGATGAAAGGAAGTATTGGTTAATGAAAGATATTGTTTTAAATAAAATGCCGGTTCTTACCTGGAGATGGCTGAAGATGAATGAGACTGCCTTATCTGTTCCAAGTGAGACAAGTACCGCAAACATAAAAGTGTTAAATGAAAATGCAAATAATGAGCTTTCAAATGAGAATATTGAAAAGATGACCGTACTGCCTACAGGAATGGGTGAAAGTATGAGTGAACTTATGAACGAAGGAAGCGAAAATATTATTATAAATACACTTGCAGGACAAGTTTCAAAAAATCATATAAGTATATGCAGAGATAAGGAAAACCTTGCAAAGGTAAGAGTATATATCTATGCGGCAAAAGACAGTGATGTAAGCGTGTGGATGGACTATGCTTCAAATGAAGAAAACAGCGGTGCTTTGGCTGTACAGACATTTGTCTTTGCGGAAAATAATGCAAAGGTAAGGCTTTATCAGGCAGGATTACAGTCCGACGGTGATATTTCACTAAATGATATCGGTGCAAGTGTGGATAAATATGCTTCATTTGAACTTGTACAACTTTTGCTTGGCGGAAATAAAATCTTTGCAGGAGCCAGAACAAGTCTGGTAGGAAAAAGAAGCGAGTTCGAGTCCGACCTTGGATACTATGGAAAGGCAAAGGATCAGATAGATCTGAACTATGTGGCAGACCATATAGCAAAATCAAGCAAATCAAAGATGATAACATCGGGAGTGCTGAATGACAATTCAAGCAAGCTTCTTAGAGGTACGATAGACTTTAAGCGAGGTGCAAAGGAAGCTGTCGGAGAAGAAAGTGAAGATGTACTGCTTTTAGGTCAGGATATACACAATCAAAGTATACCTATAATACTTTGTGCCGAGGAAGATGTGGTCGGAACACATGGTGCTTCAATCGGAAATCTTGATGAAGAGATGCTTTTCTACCTTACATCAAGGGGCATGGACAAGGAAAGTGTTACAAGGATGGTGGCAAGAGCAAGAATAGATGCTATAGGAAAAAAACTTGAAAATGTGGCACTTGAAGAGAAGATAAATGTTTATCTGGGAGGTAGTGAAGATGAGCAAGAGCGTATATAGAGCCGACTTTCCGCTTTTAGATTCAAGTGATGTGATATATATGGACAGTGCGGCAACTTCACAAAGACCGCAGGCGGTAATTGATGCTATAGATGAGTTTTATAAGCGCCACAATGCCAATCCTTTAAGAGGAGTATATAAGTTGAGTGTGGAAGCCACACAGGACTATGAGAATGCCAGAACCAAGGTGGCAAAATTTATCAATGCTTCAGGCAGTGAAGAAATCATCTTTACAAGAAATGCGACAGAGAGCCTCAACCTTGTAGCCTACAGCTATGGATTAAATAATATAAAAGCAGGTGATGAGATAGCGGTAAGCATACTTGAGCATCACTCCAACCTGCTCCCATGGCAGATGGTTGCAAGAGCTACAGGTGCAAAGCTTGTATTCCTTGACTGCGAGGAAGACGGTGAGATTACAAAGGCCGAGATAGACTCAAAAATTAACAAAAAGACAAAGATTGTGGCCTGCACACAGATTTCAAATGTACTCGGTATACCTACACCTATAGAGTATATTATTGAAAAAGCTCACAGTGTGGGTGCCGTAGCGGTGGTAGACGGCGCACAGAGCATACCTCATAAGAAAATAGATGTAAAAGCCTTGGATGCGGATTTCTTCGCATTCTCAGGCCACAAACTTTGCGGACCTATGGGTATAGGTGTACTCTATGGAAAGAAAGAGCTTCTGGATGCTATGCCTCCGTTTCTTAGCGGCGGTGAGATGATAGAGTATGTAAGCAGAGATACGGCAACATATGCAGAACTTCCGCATAAATTTGAAGCCGGTACCGTAAATGCCGAAGGTGCGGTAGGTCTTGCAGCAGCTATTGATTATGTAGAAGGCATCGGCTATGACAAGATAGAGGCTATAGAAAGAGAATTAAGTGCATATGCCATTGAGACTCTTTCAAAGAATAAGTATGTAAGGATACTCGGTTCAAAGGATCCGGATAAACACAGTGGAATAATCAACTTTGTATTGGAGGGCGTGCATCCACATGATGTGTCTACAATCCTTGACTCAAAGGGTATTGCGGTAAGGGCGGGTCATCACTGTGCACAACCGCTTTTACAGCATCTTAAGATAAATGCGACTACAAGAGCAAGTCTTTCTTTCTACAATACAAAAGAAGAGATAGATGCATTGTCAGCCGCTCTGTCGGATATAAGAAAGGAGATGGGATACGATGAGTGATAACAGAGCCTTTTATAATGAAATTCTGACAGAGCATAATCTAAGGCCGTATCATAAGCATGATTTGCCGGATGCAAACCTTGTACTTGACGGTATCAATCCAAGCTGTGGTGATCACATTACATTAAAACTGAAAGTAAATGATGAGGGCATCATAGAAGACGGTGCATTTGTAGGTGACGGCTGTGCTATCTCACAGGCTTCAGCCGATATTATGCTTGATATGATAATAGGGCTGAAAAAAGATGAGGCTATGAGACTTTCCGATATTTTCCTGCGAATGATAAAGGGAGAGGCAAGTGAAGAAGAGATAGAAGAACTTGACGAGGCGGGAGCCTTAAGAGATATCTCACATATGCCCGCCAGAGTAAAATGTGCAGTACTGGGCTGGCATACAATGGATGAGTTGCTGAAATAAAATATAAAATTTATAAAAAATGCTGAAGTGTAAATGTTAGTTCAACTTAAAAAATGAAAATACTTAAGTTGCATTTAGTTTTACAGAATCAAATAAATATAACATTTATACTACTAAAAATGTGCAATAACTATTACAGTATAAGTGCTATAGGGAGTTATTTGGGCGTATAGGTGTCATTTTTTTGCATGACAAATAAGTGGATTTTAATCGAATTTTTTTGAGTGTAGGACTAACTTCCACTTATAAATACCTGTTTGAGACGCTCTTGACAGCTACCCATAATAAGAGTTATCTATTTTTTAGAAGATAGGGTTTTAAAACAATCCTATCTTTTTCTATTTCCTTGATACCATACGAAATAAGCCTTTCATACAGATCATGATACATAAAATGTTGTGGAAATAAACTTTTCGCCCTAGGCACCGCTGATTAATACCAGGACAAACGCATGAGTAAACAATGAATGAATAAATTGAATAAACTATGAACAATCCCCTTTTTATGGTATATTTAAGAAAAAGGGGATTTTATGATGAACGAATTATTAGAATGGCTTGAATACATCGA
>CAUQKD010000138.1:0-6708 GCA_963518365.1 uncultured Lachnoanaerobaculum sp.
TTCCGGTTCAGGAAAGTCTACACTTTTAAATATGCTTGCAGGACTTGAAAAGCCCACAAAGGGCGAGATAATAATAAACGGTAAACATCTTGAGAAACTTAAAGAAAACGGACTTGTTGCGTTTAGAAGAAATAATGTGGGCTTTATTTTTCAATCTTATAATCTTTTGCCTACTATGAATGCGCTTGACAATGTGGCACTTCCACTTGTATTTAGAGGAGTGGATGTAAAGAAGCGAATTGAAATTGCAAAAAAATATCTGACATTGGTGGGACTTGAAAAACAAATATATCAAAACGGAAATGCTACGAGCGGAGGACAGCAACAGAGAGTGGGAATTGCCAGAGCATTGGCGATGCAGCCCAAAATCATATTTGCAGATGAGCCTACCGGAAATCTTGACACAAAAACAAGTGCGGAGGTGCTTGAACTGATGAAGAATATAGTAAAAGAAGAGAATCAGACACTTATTATGGTTACACACGACAAGGATATAGCCAAGGTTGCGGACAGACAAATAAGGATAGTGGATGGAAAGGCGGTATAATGGGTATGAGAAATATCAGGAAAATCTTCGGAATATTTTTAGCTTTTATAACGGTATTGCTTTTGCCGATGCAAAGCTTTGCAAAGCCAAAAAATATAGAGGGAAACGGTGTATTTCATCAGGATAAGATACCTGTAGGTAAGACAGGCAAGATAATGAGCGTTACCTTCTATGTGGAGACAGGTTCCGATTACGGCGATGCCTGGGCAGGTATAGCATATGATGACGGCGATGATGAAGATGATGTTGAGTTTCCTTTTGAGCTTACATCAGAGACCACAGACAGAAAGCATGTGGGTAAGATAACCAAAGGTAAAAAGAAAAATATTACTATTTCAGCCAGAGTAAGAAGGGATATTCCCGAAGGTTACTACGGTATACCTGTATATCTGGCAGATGATAAGGACAGCGGCAGGGGTATACAGGAATATATAAATGTGTATATTCAAAAATCCGCCGCTAAGGAAAGCAGTAATGAATCCGAGGCGGTCAAAGATGTGGACTTTACTATAGGTGAAGGTCAGTCCACCCCAAGAGGAAAGTATCCGGATGTGCTTAATTTCAGCCTTAATATGGCAAATACCGGAAAGCTTACCGCATTTGACGTTACGGCACATATGGTTATGGATAAGGACAGTACGGTTTTTCCTTTTGAGATAAACGATGCAAACTATGACAGACATTTTGACAAGATAGAAAGCGGAGGAACGGTAAATCTTGACTACAGCTTTGCCATACAAAAAAATACTTACACAGGTTACTATCCCATAAAGCTTGAGATAACATATCGTGAAAGTACTGAAGGTGAGCTGAAAAAGGCGGAAGAACAGTTCTTTGTACATATTGACAATAAGGATAAGGATGAGACTACCACTTCTGCAAAAGAGTTCAATCCGAATGACAGAACAAAAGCAAGAATAGTAGTAGACAGCTACAGAACCGAGCCAAAAGATGTTTTTGCCGGAGAGAGTTTCGACCTCTTTATAACAATGAAGAACGCTTCCGCAAGTGTACCTGCAAGCAATATCTTATTTACATTGGAGTCTGAAAAAGCAAATGACAGTGCTGTGTTCAGTATGGAAGAGGGTTCAAGTTCTCATGCGGTTAATTCACTGCCTGCAAATCAGACTACGGAACTTAAACTTAAAATGACTGCAAGAGCAGGTGTCGATCAGAGATCATATTCTATAACTATAAATGAACAGTATGATTCGCCTGAGTTTAAAAATGCTACAGACAAGGTAACTGTAGATATACCTGTAAAGCAGGTGGCAAGGATGAATGTCGGAAGCTTTGATATAAATCCTGATACAATAAGCGTAGGGGATGACTCAAATGTCACTTTTCAGATAAATAATACCGGAAAAGTGGTACTTTACAATCTTATGGCAAAGTTCAGTGCGGATTCAATCAAAGAAAATGAAGC
Organism: uncultured Lachnoanaerobaculum sp.; assembly: GCA_963518365.1. Lineage (GTDB taxonomy): Bacteria > Bacillota > Clostridia > Lachnospirales > Lachnospiraceae > Lachnoanaerobaculum. The sequence goes on from CAUQKD010000138.1 coordinate 1,974, forward strand.
TTATATAGGTAATATAAAGCCCGGTGAAAGCGGAAATGTGGATGTGAACCTGACAGGAAAAGCGGTCACAAGTGATGACGGAAAGATAAACTTGACTATAAGTTATGAGGATGAAAACGGCAATGTAACTGAAGAGACTAAAGATTTTATATTAAATGTCACTGAAGCGGCCGAGGAAGAAACCGATATTATAGGACCTGATATAGCTGATAATGAAAGTAATCACTTTAATATAGTTTGGTTTATTATTGCAGGTGCGGTTTTAGTTGCGGCTGTTATACTGATTGTTGTGTTGAAGAAGAGAAAGAATAAGAAGGAGCAGGTATAATGAAAGTACTTGATTTACTCAAATTAAGTATTTCAAATCTTAAAAGAAGAAAGCTGAGGACTGTGCTTACAGTGCTTGGTGTACTGATAGGTACCGCTTCCGTAGTCACTATGCTCTCACTTGGTATAGGGCTTGACGAGCTTAACAAAGAGAGTATCGCACAGTCGGGCTCTCTAAAGGCTATTGATGTATCTGTGCCGTATACAAGACAGAATGATACAAGCAAAAAGACTGAGCCTTCATATATAAAAGATGAAACGATAAAATCTTTTTCAAGACTTGAACATGTAGAGGGAGTATCGCCTGTATTGTCAACATCCGTTATTGTAATGCAGGGTCCGTATATGTTGAGAGAACAGATATACGGTGTAGGAGATGACTACATGGATGAGATACAGCTTGACAGCGGTCACCTGCCTAAAGATAAGAAAAAACTTGAGTTTGTGTACGGAAATTTTGTAATAAGAGATTTCTTTAATCAGAAGAAGCCGAGTGAGTCTTTTTATGATACAAATAAGCTTCCGAATATTGACTATTATAAGCCTATGTTTGTGATTTTTGATACGGATTCCTTTGAAAAGGCAAATGCAGGCGGAGAGAATGCCCCTAAGCCTCCAAAAAAATACATCATTGAAACGGCAGGTGTTGTAAAGGGCGGTGCATCTATGGATGATTTTAGCAATTATAATAATTACAGCTACGGAATCTACTGTAATATAGATGCTCTAAAGGTGATGTTAAAGAAAATATATAAAAACAGACCTATTCCCGATCAGCCTACTACAAAGAAGGGTAAACCTCTAAAGTATCTTGTATATGATTCGGCAAAGGTATATGTGGATGATATGAAAAATGTAATGGCGGTGCAAAAACAAATCACAGAGATGGGTTATCAGGCCGAGTCACAGATGGAGTGGATTGAGCAGAGTAAAGCTTCTACAAATATGATTCAAATGGTGCTTGGCGGCATCGGAGCGGTATCACTTTTTGTTGCGTCTATAGGTATTGCCAATACTATGATGATGAGTATATATGAGAGAACCAAAGAAATAGGAATCATGAAGGTCTTAGGTTGTGATATGAACCGTATCAGAGATATGTTTCTTATAGAGTCGGGTGCCATAGGACTGATAGGCGGCTTGACCGGAGTGATTTTTAGTTTTATCATTTCAATTGTAATAAATGCTTTAGGCGTTGCCGCGTCGGTTTCGGGAGTTAAGGGAGATATTTCCAGAATACCGCCTTGGCTTGTAATATCCGCAATAATATTTGCAGTCATAATAGGTATGCTGGCAGGATTTTTCCCGTCACTTAGGGCTATGAAGCTGAGTCCGCTTACAGCACTTAGAAACGATTAGGAGGTTTTATGTTTGATTATCTGGCAGCTAACGAGTATCCGGGTAGAGGTATCATATTGGGAAAATCTGAGGATAACAGGGCGGTATTTGCATACTTTATCATGGGAAGAAGTACCAATTCCAGAAACAGAGTATTTGAAACAAGTGATGATGATATAAGGACAAAGGCTTTTGATGAGAGCCTTTTAAGCGACCCTTCACTTATAATATACTCACCTGTACGTGTTCTGGGAAAGAAAATCATTGTAACAAACGGAGACCAGACGGATACAATATATGAGTATCTTAAGGAGAAAAGGAGTTTTGAGGATGCACTGTATACAAGGACTTTTGAACCTGACGCACCGAATTTTACTCCAAGAATATCAGGACTTATCGACATTGAATCCGGACTCAAACTTAAACTTTCCATATTAAAAAGTGATGAAGGTGACGATTCTCAAGCAATTAGATTTTTCTATAACTATGACAATCCGAAATCCGGTGAAGGATTTTTAATTCACACCTACAAAGAAAACTCCGATCCGCTAAAGAGCTTTGAAGGTGAGCCTGTTAAGGTAAGTTTAAAGGGAAGTATAGATGAATTTTGTAATTCACTGTGGAATTCTCTTAATACCGACAATAAAATATCACTTGCGGTAAGATATATTGATATGGCTACAGGCAAGTATGAGCAAATAATCAAGAATAAATTGGAGGGTATGTAATGAAGGAACTGGTTTTAAAATACGGCTGCAATCCTAATCAAAATCCTGCAAAGATTTATATGGAAAACGGCAGTGAACTTCCTATAAAGGTATTATGCGGCAATCCGGGATATATCAATCTTTTAGATGCGCTAAACGGTTGGCAGCTGGTATCTGAGCTTAAAAAGGTAAGTAATATGCCTTCCGCAACAAGTTTTAAGCATGTTTCACCTGCAGGAGCCGCCATTGGTTTAGAGCTTGATGAGGTTTTAAAAAAGATATATTGGGTAGACGATCTTACACTCAGTCCGCTTGCAAGCGCCTATGCAAGAGCCAGAGGTGCGGACAGAATGTCTTCATTCGGAGATTTTATAGCACTTAGCGATATATGTGATAAAGAGACCGCACTGCTTATAAAAAGAGAAGTATCGGACGGTGTGATAGCTCCGGGATTTTGTGACGAAGCGCTTGAGATACTTAAGGCAAAGAAAAACGGCAAATACAATATCATTCAAATTGATGAAAATTACAGCCCTGACGATATTGAAAAAAAGCAGGTCTTCGGTATTACTTTTGAGCAGGGACACAACAATCTGGATATAAACAAGTCTCTACTTGAAAATATTGTAACAAAAAATAAGAATCTGCCTGAAGATAAAAAACTTGATTTACTTATATCATTGATAATATTAAAATATACTCAGTCAAATTCAGTATGCTATGTAAAAGACGGACAGGCAATAGGTATAGGCGCAGGGCAGCAGTCAAGGATTCACTGTACAAGACTTGCAGGAAACAAGGCCGACAACTGGTTTTTAAGACAGGCAAAATGTGTACTTGACCTTCCTTTTAAAGAAGGTGTAAAAAGGGCCGACAGAGATAATGCAATAGATGTATATATCGGCGACAACAGCGTGGAAGAGCTTTTATCAGACGGTATGTGGGAGCATCTTTTTACACAAAGGCCGAGTGAGTTTACAAGAGAAGCCAAAAAAGAGTGGTTAAAGAATCTAAGCGGAGTTTGTCTCGGCTCGGATGCATTTTTCCCTTTCAGTGACAATATAGAAAGAGCAAAAAGAAGCGGAGTGGAGTATATAGTACAACCGGGAGGCTCACTAAGAGATGATGCGGTTATAGAGTGTTGTGACAAGTACAATATGACTATGGCTTTCACAGGTATCAGACTTTTCCATCACTAAGTTTTGAAATAAATATTTGTTGATTTAATATATATTTTATTATAAAATTTAAATAATAGATATATTTATTACAGTTTAAAAAGCTGATATTTTGGAGGATTTATGTCAATATTAGTTACCGGAGGTGCCGGTTATATTGGAAGTCATACCTGCGTTGAACTCTTGAATGCAGGATATGAAGTTGTTGTAGTAGATAATTTGGTAAATTCATCAAGGGAATCTCTAAAAAGAGTGGAAGAGATTACCGGAAAGTCATTGCGTTTCTATGAGGTGGATTTATTAAATAAAAACGCTTTAACAAAAGTGTTCAAGGAAAATAAGATAGATGCGGTTATACACTTTGCAGGACTTAAGGCCGTAGGAGAGTCCGTATATAAGCCTCTTGAATACTATCATAACAATATCACAGGTACTTTGATTTTATGTGAAGTTATGAGAGAGTTCGGTGTTGAAAAAATAGTATTCTCTTCAAGTGCCACAGTATACGGAGACCCTAAGGTGGTTCCTATAACAGAGGATGCGCCTATGGGTGTTATTACCAACCCTTACGGAAGAACCAAGGGTATGCTTGAGCAGATTTTGACGGATATTCATACTGCCAATAACAACTTTTCCGTAATGTTGCTTAGATATTTTAACCCTATCGGAGCACATGAGTCAGGCAGAATAGGTGAAAATCCTAAGGGTATTCCGAACAATCTTTTACCGTATATCACACAGGTAGCTGTAGGTAAGCTTGTTTGTCTGGGCGTATTCGGTAATGACTATGATACAAAGGACGGTACATGCGTAAGAGATTATATCCATGTGGTAGACCTTGCGAAGGGACATGTTAAGGCACTTGAGAAGATGATTAAGAGTCCGGGTAAGGTGGATATTTATAACCTCGGAACAGGTATAGGATACAGTGTACTCGATGTTATAAACGCCTTTGAAAAGGTAAACGACTTAAAGATCAACTATGTGTTCAAGGACAGAAGAGCAGGTGATGTACCGGCTTGTTATGCAGACCCGACAAAAGCCTACAATGAGCTTGGATGGAAGGCACAAAAGAACATAGAAGATATGTGCAGAGATTCGTTCAGATGGCAAAAGAACAATCCGAACGGATTTGAAGAGGACAATTCCGATATAGTTGTAAGAAAAGACGCTTCAGTTATGAGA
>CAUQKD010000139.1:0-6661 GCA_963518365.1 uncultured Lachnoanaerobaculum sp.
GGAGATGATATAGAAAATGCACTTAGAATATTGCAAAGACAAATGAGCAAATATTTGTTACAAGAAAGGGGAAAGGAATGAAAAGATCACAAATTAACAGCATAATAAGAGAGATGGAGGAGCTTATAAAAGAAAACGGCTTTAATCTGCCGCCGTTTTGCAACTGGACACCGAAAGATTGGGAAAACAAGGGACATGAATATGATGAAATAAGAGATAATATGCTCGGATGGGATATCACCGACTTCGGACTTGGAGATTTTGATAAGATAGGTTTCGGGCTTATTACACTCAGAAACGGAAACAGAAATAATGAGAAGTATAAAAAAGTCTATGCGGAGAAGCTTTTATTTTTAAGAGACGATATGATGGCACCTATGCATTTTCACTGGTTTAAATCGGAGGATATCATCAACAGAGGCGGCGGTACACTTCTTATAAAGGTATATAATGATGACGGTAAGGGCGGACTTGCCGACTCTGATGTACTTATAAACTCAGACGGAAGATCATACTATGTAAAAGCGGGAAGTCTTGTAAAACTTTTGCCGGGAGAGAGTATCACCATATGGCCGCATCAATACCATGAGTTCCATGTGGAGCCGGGAAGCGGAAGTGTGCTTATAGGTGAAGTTTCCCAATGTAATGATGACAATATAGATAACAGGTTCTACGAAGATATCGGCAGATTCCCTGAGATAGAAGAGGACGAAGAGCCATACAGACTGCTGTGCAATGAGTATCCGGTGGCGAAGGATTGAGAAAAATACATACCATAAAAGAGTAAGTTTAAGTTATTTACTCTTTTATTTTAGAGTTTTACCTGTATAAAAGTACATAGGAAATAGCGCGAAAATTTATATAAAAGGAGAAGACAGCTCGTAAGTAAGCGGTTTTTTGAATAAAAGTAATGGATAGAAAATATAAGGGTATAATATTTGACCTTGACGGAGTAATATGCCATACAGACAGGTATCACTATATGGCTTGGAAAAACATGGCAGACGGTTTGGGTATATATTTTGATGAAGAAATAAATAACAGACTCAGAGGGGTAAGCCGTATGGAGAGTCTGGAAATAATACTGGAAAGGTCTGATAAAAAGTACAGCGATAAGGAAAAAGAAGAGTTTGCAAATAAAAAAAATGAGCTGTATAAAGAACTTTTAAATGAGATGAGTGAGAAAGACCTTGATAAAAAAGTTAAAGACACTTTAGATATTTTAAAACAAAGGGGATATAAGACGGCAATAGCTTCATCAAGTAAAAATGCAAAGCTCATACTTTCAAAGTTAAATCTTATTGATTTTTTTGATATTATAATAGACGGAAATGATATAAAATATTCAAAGCCTGATAAGGAAGTATTTGAAAAAGCGGGGATCGGACTGAAACTTTTACCAAACGAATGTCTGGTTGTTGAAGATGCAGCTTCGGGAGTAGAGGGGGCAATAAGAGCCGGAATGCAAGTTGCAGGAATAGGGGATGCAAAAAAACTTGGTGATGTGAGTTACAGTTTGGAAAGCTTTGAAGATTTGCAAAAGTATTGTATATAGAAAGAGAGAAAAATGTTAAGTACAAAGGCGGCAGAGGCTTCAATAATTAAGGGGAATAATTATAGAATAAGTATTCTTACCGACAGACTTATAAGGTTTGAATACAGTAAGAAAAATATATTTGTTGATGAAGAGACGGCGGCTGTTACAAACAGAAAGTTCCCGAAAGCAAAATTTGATGTTTTAGACAGTGAAGACAAACTGGTTATAGTTACAGATTATCTAAGAGTAATATATGATAAAAAAGAATTTACAGGTGAAGGCTTAAGGATAAATGTAAGCGGAAATTACGGAACAACTTCAAGTGTATGGCATTATGGAGATAAGAATGAGAGCTTAAAAGGAACAACAAGAACTCTTGATGCCATAGACGGAGCAACAGAGCTTGGTGAGGGAATTGTGTCAAGGCAGATGTGGTCTGTGGTGGATGACAGCAATTCAATGCTTATAACAAAGGATGGGTTTGAATTAAGAAAAGATCCTGAAGCAATAGATTTATATTTCTTCGGATATGGGCTTGATTTCTTGACGGCACTGAAGGATTTCTATACTCTCAGCGGAGAATTACCTCTACTGCCAAGATTTACACTTGGTAACTGGTGGAGCAGATATTATAAATATACTCAAAAGTCATATCTGGAGTTGATGGACAGATTTGACAGTGAGGATATTCCGTTCAGTGTGGCAGTTATCGATATGGACTGGCACATTACTGACGTGGAAGGAAGATTCGGTACAGGATGGACAGGTTACACATGGAATAAGGAATTATTCCCAAGTCCAAAAGATTTTCTAAGTGAACTGCATACAAGAGGATATAAGGTCTTATTGAATGTACATCCGGCAGACGGTATAAGGGCATATGAAGATTGCTATAAGGATATGGGAGAATTTATGGGTGTAGATATTAAAAAGGAAGAACCTGTACTTTTTGATATTGCCGATGATAAATTCAGAGAAGGATATTTTAAACATGTTCATCATCCACTTGAAAAGCAGGGAGTCGATTACTGGTGGATAGACTGGCAACAGGGAGAAAACTCAGGGCATAAGGGGCTTGATCCGCTATGGCTTTTAAACTATTTCCACTATAAGGATTCTGAAAGAAGCGATGAGGGCAGAGGTCTAATACTTTCAAGATATGCAGGAGTGGGAAGCCACAAATATCCTATAGGATTTTCCGGAGATACCATTATTACATGGGACAGTCTTGATTTTCAGCCGTATTTTACAGCTACAGCATCAAATATTGGATATGCATGGTGGAGCCATGATATCGGCGGACATATGAACGGTAGAAGAGACGACGAGATGTTTGTAAGATGGGTACAGTTCGGGGTATTCTCACCTATAATGAGATTGCACAGTACATGCAATGAGTTTTCGGGAAAAGAACCTTGGAAGTACAATCAGACTGCGGAAAGAATAACAAAGAAATATTTAAGGCTTCGTCACAGACTTATACCATATCTTTATACTATGAACAAAAGAGCAAATGTTGATAAGCTTCCTTTAATACTGCCGCTGTATTATTATGAGCCTGAAAATGACAAGGTATACAATTACAAAAACGAGTATTACTTCGGAAATGATTTGATAGTCTGCCCTGTGACAAAAAAGCTTGACAGGGAGAGCGGTTTGGCTAAGACAAAGGCTTGGCTTCCGGAGGGTGAGTGGTTTGATATCTTTACCGGAGTAAGATATAGCGGAAATCGTGAGCTTGAAATATATAGGGATCTTGAAGATATCGCCGTATTTGCAAGAGCAGGAAGTATTTTGCCTATTGATGCAAATATAAGTACAAATGATATTAAAAGCCCTTCAGAGCTTGATTTGAATATTTTTACAGGTAAGTCGGGAGAATTTATTCTTGCAGAGGATGAAAAGGAGTATAAGACCTATGTAGAGTCTGACTGGGTTTATACAAAGTATGAACTGATTGATGAAAATGATAAGCAGATATTTAAGATTCACCCGGTTTCAGGAAATAAAAATGCAACAAGAGAAAAAAGAAAATATATTTTGCATTTCTACGGTGCAGGAAGAGAAAGCGAGCTTAATATTTTATCGGATAAAAGTTCTGTAATACCACTGTGTACGGAATATGATGAAAATAAAAATGCTTTGATTATAAGATTGCCCGAAATTTCCACAACATCCACCTTGGAGGTTGAAGTTAAGAACTTGGGATATATTTTGCATAAGAGCATACAAAACAAAGTATTTGACATTCTAAATAAGGCGCAGATAGAATATGATTTAAAGACAAAGGTAATGGAGGTGATACGAAAGTATAACTCCAAAAATGCAGCTGAAGTAATGGGTGAAATTTACAGTGTCTGTGAAAATGAATTTGTAAGAGGAGCTATAATAGAGCTTTTATCGGCAAAATAATAAAGGAGGTTTTATGTTAGTATTTCATTATCCGAAATGTTCAACTTGTGTGAAGGCAAGAAAGTGGTTAAGGGATAGAAATGTGGAGTTTACAGAAAAGAATATTGTGGAGGAGACTCCAAGTGTGGAAGAGTTAAAAAAGGTTTTGGAGTATTCAGGCCTTCCTATAAAGAAGCTTTTTAATACAAGCGGTATGCTCTATAGGGAGCTGAATATCAAAGAGAAAATGGACACTATGAGTGATGGTGAAAAGCTCAAGCTCCTTTCAGAAAACGGAATGCTTATAAAAAGACCTATAGTTTTGGGAGATAATTTCGCCTTGGTAGGTTTTAAAGAAAGTGAGTGGGAGAATAAATGGCAGTAAAGGCTTCGGATTGAGTTTATAAAGATGATAAAGCATAGAAAGTATTGAAAGTACTTTCAAAATTATTTTATTTATTGAAAAACTATTCAATGAGTGATATTCTAAGCTTATAAATATTTGATAGGGGGTCAAATTTATTTTGGCCCTTTTGATATTATCTCTGGTATAAGGAGGAACTATGAGAAATTTAGATAAATATAAGGGTGTTATACCGGCATTTTATGCCTGCTATGATGAAAAGGGAGAGATAAGTCCTGAAAGAGTAAGAGCGCTTACAGAGTATTTTGTGGATAAAAAGGTAAGAGGCGTTTATGTAAACGGTTCTTCAGGTGAGTGTATATATCAAAGTGTAGAAGACAGAAAAGTTGTTCTTGAGAACGTAATGAAGGTTAGGGGAGACCTTACTGTAATAAATCATATAGCATGTAACAATACAAAGGACGGTATGGAGCTTGCCGCTCATGCCGAGAGCCTTAAAGTAGATGCTATAGCCGCAATTCCGCCGATTTATTTTAAGCTTCCCGAGTACGCCATTGCACAGTATTGGAATGATTACAGCAGTGCGGCACCGAATACAGATTTCATCATCTACAATATTCCACAGCTTGCAGGAGTGGCTTTAAGCAGAGGCCTCTATGCGAAGATGAGAGAGAATAAGAATGTTATCGGTGTAAAGAACTCATCAATGCCTACATATGATATTCAAGGATTTGTAAGAGACGGTGGAGACGACTACATTGTATTTAACGGTCCTGACGAGCAGTTTGTTTCAGGCAGAGTAATAGGTGCCGGAGCCGGAATAGGCGGAACATACGGTGCAATGCCTGAATTATTCCTTGCAATGAATGAGAGCATAGAGAGTGGTGATATTAAGAGAGCAAGAGATATTCAGTACGATGTAAACGACATCATTGAAAAGCTTACATCAGGTCATGGAAATATGTATGCAATGATAAAGGAAGTCCTTAGAATCAACGAGGGACTTGATATCGGCAGCGTAAGAAAGCCGCTTGTTGGATTGACAGATGCCGATAAAGAGATTGCAAAAGCGGCAGCAAAGATGATAGTTGATGCCAAGAAGAAATTTATATGATAAATAAAGTATATTTAGGAATTGATATAGGCGGAACCGCCGCAAAGTTCGGAATTGTTGATGAGGACGGAAATATACTTCAAAGAGATGAGTTCTCGGTTTCATTTGACGGTTATGAAACACCGATACTTAAGACTGTTTTGGAAAAAATGGAGTATTTTGTGGCTTCAAGCGGACTTGAGTTTAGTGAAATATCCGGAATAGGCGTATCGGCTACAGGTCAGATTGATTCCGAAAAAGGTGAAGTAATCGGAAGCGCCGGACATATAAAAAACTGGGTAGGCTCAAGGATAAAGGAAAGCTTTGAGAAAAAATATGGTATTAAGACTGCCGTTATCAATGATGCAAACAGTGCGGCTCTCGGAGAAAAGTGGATAGGAGCAGGAAGAGGGCATAAGGATATAGTTGCCATAACCATCGGCACAGGCGTTGGCGGAGGCATAATAGTTGATGATAAAATATTACTTGGCAAAAGAGGACTGGCAGGAGAGATAGGACATATAGTGATACATGGAGATGGAGAGAGCTGCTCATGTGGAAATGTAGGTTGTCTTGAAAGATATGCGTCCACAACTGCACTTGTAAGGAGTGTCTCAAAACTGCAAAAAGAAAATCCGACAGCTTTTCCGAAAGACTTTGAAGAAAGTATCAACGGAAGAAAGATATTTGATGCATTACCTGAAAACAGCCTGTTAAGGCAGGCGGTTGATAACTGGGTGGATGATATCTCGCTTGGAATTATTTCACTTGTTCATATCTTTAACCCTGAGCAGGTTATTATAGGCGGCGGAGTAAGCACCAGAAAAGAGTTTATAGAAGCCTTAAGTAAAAAGGTACATGAAAAGGTAATGCCGAGATTTTTGGAAGGTCTTGAAATAGTATCTGCAAAACTTGGAAATGACGCAGGACTTATCGGTGCCATATATTATTTGATAGAGAATAAATAAAATAGAGACATGAATGTAAATGAGCTTTATTTCATAATACAAAATTATGAAATAAAGCTCTTATTTTTAGTCTACTTTAGGCAGCATAGCCGCATATTTTTTAAGTTCTTCATCAGTCGGTACACTGTCATCCATCTTTCCGTCATGGAATTTTTCATAAGCTACCATATCAAAGTAACCTGTACCTGTAAGTCCGAATACAATAGTCTTTTCCTCACCGCTCTCTTTGCATTTCTTAGCTTCTTCAATAGCGGCATATATAGCATGTGAGCTCTCAGGAGCAGGGAGTATACCCTCTGTTCTTGCAA
>CAUQKD010000140.1:0-6605 GCA_963518365.1 uncultured Lachnoanaerobaculum sp.
TCAATGTCGGGTTCCGAGTTTGTTGAGATGTTTGTAGGTATGGGTGCTTCCAAGGTAAGAGATCTTTTTAAGCAGGCAAAGGAGAAAGCACCATGTATAGTATTTATTGATGAGATAGATGCTATCGGTAAGAAAAGAGACGGTCAAATAGGCGGAAATGATGAGAGAGAACAGACTCTAAACCAGCTGCTTACAGAGATGGACGGTTTTGAAGGCAACTCCGGTGTTATGATTTTGGCGGCTACAAACAGACCTGATGCACTTGATCCTGCACTTACAAGACCCGGAAGATTTGACAGACGTGTACCTGTAGAACTTCCCGATCTGAAGGGCAGGGAAGAAATACTTAAGGTACATGCAAAGAAGATAAAGATTGCAGATGATGTAGACTTTAAGATTATTGCAAGAACGGCATCAGGTGCGTCGGGAGCTGAGCTTGCAAATATTATAAATGAGGCGGCTCTTAGAGCGGTCAGAGACGGTAGAAAATTTGTTTCGCAAAGTGATCTTGAAGAGAGTATTGAGGTGGTAATTGCAGGATATCAGAAGAAAAATTCTATTTTGACTGATGCAGAGAAGTGGAGAGTGTCATACCATGAGGTAGGTCATGCACTTGTAGCGGCAAAACAGACCAATTCGGCACCTGTTACAAAGATAACCATTATTCCAAGGACCTCAGGTGCATTAGGATACACTATGCAGGTTGATGAGGGCAATCACTATTTGATGACAAAGACCGAGCTTGAAAATAAGATTGCCACACTTACAGGCGGTAGAGCCGCCGAGGAAGTGGTATTCGGTGATGTTTCAACCGGAGCGTCAAATGATATAGAGCAGGCCACCAAGCTTGCAAGAGCTATGATTACCAGATACGGTATGAGTAAGGACTTTGATATGGTGGCACTTGAGACCGTTACAAACAAATATCTTGGAGGAGATACCTCATTGGCAGCTTCGGAGACCACAGCGGCGGTAATAGATAAACAGGTAGTGGCTTTAGTAAAATCCCAGCATGAAAAAGCCGCACAAATACTTTTAGAAAACAGAGAAAAGCTTGAAGAGATAGCTCATTTCCTATATGAAAAAGAAAGCATTACAGGTGATGAGTTTATGGAGATATTGAACAGGTAATATGATAAAAAGGGGCATGACAATCATGCCTCTTTTATAATGCGATAAAAATCTTGGAATATAAAATTATTTTACTTTACAAAGAGTTATAACAGTGTTATAATAACGGTGTTATAAGAAATGGAGACGACTATGAAAGATATTGATATAGAATTGAAAATACTTGAAGTTGCAAAAAAAGAGTTTATGGAACAGGGATATATGAATGCTTCTATGAGGGTTATTGCTGAGAAATCAGGCTGCACTACCGGAATGCTCTACAGCAGATTTGCGGATAAAGATAAGATTTTTTCAAGTCTGGTAAAAGAAGGAGCTGATAAACTTCTAAACGGGTTTAAGAATAAACTTGATATATTCGGCAATTCAACCCCGAAAGAACAGATAGCTTCTATGCACAGCTTTTCCGAGCAGGGCATGGAGGAAATAGTGGATATAATATATGAATATTTTGAGAGTTTTAAACTGATAGTATGCCATGGTTTCGGTTCAAGTTATGAGCATTATGTAGACAGTCTTGTAGATATGGAGGTGGAAAGCAGTATTAAATTTATGAATGTGCTAAAGGCACAGGGTTATCAATTGAAAATTATAAGAGCGGATTTGTGCCATATGCTGGCAAGTTCTCTGTTAAACGGGATATTTGAAACTGTAGCGCATGATTTTGATAAGAATGATGCTATAGAGTATGTGAACAGTTTGCAGGATTTTTTTGCGGCAGGTTGGGACAGATTGCTTGGATTAAAGTATGATAAGGAGAGTTGAGTATGAAGAAAAGGTATGATTTTTCATGGTTAAAAGGCATAATAAAGAAAAAAACCGGTTGGTATATCATATCTGTAGGTGCTGCAATATTGGGCGTATTTTTTGCAATGGCACCGTATTTTGTAATCGGTAATATAGTGGTTAAGCTTCTTGACGGAGTAAGGGATTATTCGATATATTTGAATTTATGTTTATTGATAATGCTGTTTTGGATTCTTAGAATAGCTTTTCACAATCTGTCTACATTGATTTCACATAAAATAACTTTTGAAATGCTGGCAGATATCAGGAAAGAGATCTGTGATAAATTATACAGATTGCCTTTGGGTTATGTAAAAGATACTCCTTCAGGTTCACTTAAAAATATAATAGTGGAGAGAGTGGACAGCATGGAAATTTCTCTTGCACATATGATACCTGAATTGACGGCCAATCTTTTAGGACCGGTATGTATAGTGATTTATTTATTTTTTCTGGATTGGAGAATGGCGCTTGCATCCTTGATAACGATTCCTGTAGGTATGATTGCCTATATGGGAATGTTTAAAAATATGGATGAAAGATATAATAACACTATAGTAAAGACCAAGGCTTTAAATGATACTGCGGTGGAATATATAAACGGAATTGAGGTGATTAAGGTATTCGGTAAGGCACAAAGTTCTTATGAGAAGTTTGTATCGGCCGCTAAAGAGGGAGCGGACTGTTTTATTGAGTGGATGCGTTCATGTATATGGTATTCGTCCGTTGCAATGTCACTGTTGCCGTCAACTTTGGTAGGTGTTTTGCCCATAGGTGTATATCTTTATAATAAAGGGAGTCTTAACGGTGCGGTATTTATACTGATTATAATACTTTCTTTCGGAGTTGTAGCTCCGCTTATTGCCTGCTCCGCATTCGGTGAGGATTTGGCTAAGGTCGGTACTATTATGTCTGAAGTGAGCAGTGTACTTGAAGAAAAGGATATGGAAAGACCTGAAAGTTCAAATCTTGAGTTGGAAGATACCGATATAGAGCTTAAGAATGTACATTTTGCCTACCATAAAAAGGAAGTTTTGCATGGTATAAATATGAAAATAGATGCCGGAAGTGTAGTTGCACTTGTAGGGCCAAGCGGAAGCGGTAAGTCCACAATAGCAAAGCTTATAGCAGGACTGTGGGATGTAGGTAAAGGAGATGTTTTGATAGGAGGAGTAAATACAAAAGATATACCTTTGGATATTCAAAATAAATTTATAGCCTATGTATCACAGGACAACTACCTGTTTGATATGAGTATAAGAGAAAATATAAGACTTGGCAATCCGAAAGCAAGTGATAAAGAGGTGGAAGAGATAGCAAAAAAAAGCGGTTGTCATGATTTTATAAAGGCACTTGAAAACGGATATGATACTATGGTAGGAAGTGCCGGAGGTCATCTTTCAGGTGGAGAAAAACAGAGGATTTCAATAGCAAGAGCTATGTTAAAAGATGCAAAGCTTATAATTTTAGATGAAGCGACCGCATATACCGATCCTGAAAATGAAGCATTGATACAGTCGGCGGTGGCTAAGCTGGCATATAATAAGACAATGATAGTTATAGCACACAGATTAAGTACCATAAGAGATGTGGATAAAATATTTGTAATAAATGACGGCAAGGTGGAAGCTGCAAATACCCATGATGAATTGCTTAAAACATGTGAACTTTACAAGAGTATGTGGGAAGCACATATAGAAGTAAAAGACAGGGCATAGGAGAAATTTATGGTAGAAGTATTAAAAAAGTTTTTTGATTTTTGCGGAAGTGTAAATAAAAGGAAATTTTATATATCTGTAGTACTTGGAGTTCTTATGGCTTTTTTAGAGGCTTTGCGTGTTCCTGCCACGTATGTGGTGATAAAGGCTATAATAGAAAATACTGTAAGTTCAAGCACCGCTTATATAAGTCTTGGTATTTTGCTTATAAGTATTGTATTAACTGTAATGGTAAAAGCTAAGACTACCATGTTGCAAACAGAGGGAGGTTATGGTACCTGTGCAAATAAGCGAATAGAGATTGCAGAGCATATGAGATATATCCCTATGGGTTATTTTAATGAAAACAGTTTAGGTTATATCACATCTGTTACCACAAATACTATGGAGGCTTTGGCGGATGTTGCAACCAAGGTGGTTATGATGACTACTCAGGGGCTTCTTACCACTTTGCTTATAATATGCATGATGTTTACCTTTGATTATCGTCTTGCATTTATGGCATTGGCGGGAGTGATATTATTTTTGATTGCAAACAGATATCTTCAATACAGGGCATTAAGTGTGTCTGAGAGTAAAGACAGTGCCGACAGAGCTGTGGTTTCATCCGTTTTGGAGTATGTACAGGGGATGTCTGAAATAAAGTCATATCTGTTATATGGAAATGAAAATAAAAAGTTGCTTAAGTCCATAGATAATGCTTCAGATATCAATTTTAAAATGGAAAAGCGTTTGCTGCCGGTTATGGCATTACAGACTTTAATTACAAAGGCTACAGGTGTATGTATTTTAGCGGTTTCAATATACTTTTATATAAACAACAGTTTGAGTCTTTCAGACAGCATTATGATGATGATATGTGCTTTTATGATTTACTCTTCACTTGACAGTGCGGGAAGTTTTTCAGCCCTTATAAGAAGTGTCAATATAGCGATAGAAAAAGCAAATGCAATACTGAAAATAGAGCCTATGGATATAAACGGAGATAATATAGATGTAAAAAATCATGATATAGATTTAAGAAATGTTGAATTTTCATATGATAAGAGAAAGATTATAAATAATATATCTCTGCATATAAAAGAAGGAACCACCACTGCGATAGTAGGCCCCAGCGGTAGCGGAAAGACAACACTTTGCAGATTGATAGCAAGATTTTGGGATGTCAATAAGGGCAGTGTAAAACTTGGAGGAAAGGATGTACGCAGCTACAGTATGGACTCTCTGATGAAAAACTTCAGCTTTGTTTTTCAAAGTGTTTATCTGTTTGAGGACACAGTTGCAAATAATATCAGATTCGGAAATCCGGATGCAAGTATGGAAGATGTGATTGCGGCAGCAAAAAAAGCATGCTGTCATGATTTTATAATGAAGCTTGATAAGGGTTATGATACTGTGATAGGAGAGGGAGGAGCCTCTCTTTCAGGCGGAGAAAAGCAAAGAATTTCAATAGCCAGAGCTATGATGAAATCGGCACCTGTTATAATACTTGATGAAGCCACCGCAAATGTGGATCCTGAGAATGAGAAAGAGCTTGTGCAGGCTATAGAGGAACTTACCAGAAAAAAGACTGTAATTATGATAGCCCACAGGTTAAAAACCGTCAGAAATGCGGACAAGATAGTGGTTATAGATGAGGGCAAAATAGTTCAGGAAGGAAAGCATGAAGAACTGATAAAGCAGGAAGGAATCTATAAAACATTTATAAATGCAAGAGAAAGAGCGGTAAGCTGGAAGATAGCATAAGCCGTAAGCTTATGAGGCATAGTATTATTTATATATAAGCTTGCTGTTTACATAATCTTAAAACTTTAATATAATATCGTTGATATTCATTTGGATATTTAGAATAATATGAAAGTGGGTGAGCAAATGGTAGAATTAGACGGTTTTAAAACCACACTACAATCCTACGAAAAAATATTGCTGGAAGTGAGGGATTCACTTTGACTTGGACAGTAAGGAAAAAAAGATAATTGAGCTGGACCGTGCAATGGAAGAGCCTTCATTTTGGGACGATCCGAAGGAGAGTACCAAGATAGTAAGAGAGGCAAAACAGCTCAAAGATACTGTCGAAAAATATAATAAGTTAAAGTCTGAATACGAAGATATCGGAGTCCTTATAGAGATGGGTTATGAGGAAAATGATGAGAGCCTTATACCTGAAATAGAGGCTATGCTTGAGGAGTTTACAAAGGAAATAGATGCTTTGAAAATAGCGACTCTTCTTACAGGGGAGTATGATTCATCCAATGCTATAATGAAGCTGAATGCAGGTGCCGGAGGTACGGAGTCCTGTGACTGGTGTTCAATGCTTTATAGAATGTATACAAGATGGGCAGCAAAAGAAGGCTACACTGTGGATGTGCTTGATATACTTGAAGGTGATGAGGCGGGTATAAAATCAGTCACATTACAGATAAACGGCTTGAATGCCTACGGCTATCTTAGAAGTGAGCATGGTGTGCACAGGCTTGTGCGTATTTCGCCTTTTAATGCGGCAGGAAAACGTCAGACCTCGTTTGTATCCTGTGATATTATGCCGGATATTGAAGAAGACCTTGATGTGGATATAAATCCTGATGATTTAAGAATAGACACATATCGTTCATCAGGTGCCGGAGGTCAGCATATCAATAAGACTTCTTCAGCTATAAGAATCACACATATACCGACAGGTGTGGTGGTACAATGTCAGAACGAAAGAAGCCAGTTCCAAAACAAGGACAAGGCCATGCAGATGCTTAAAGCAAAGCTTTTCTTATTAAAGCAGCAGGCAAATGTCGAGAAGCTTTCGGATATCAGAGGTGATGTGAAGGATATAGGATGGGGAAATCAAATACGTTCCTATGTAATGCAGCCATATACAATGGTAAAGGATCACAGAACCGGAGCGGAAAGCGGAAATGTAACTGCGGTAATGGATGGAGATATTGACAAGTTTATTATTGCATACCTTACATGGCAAAGCCT
>CAUQKD010000141.1:0-6599 GCA_963518365.1 uncultured Lachnoanaerobaculum sp.
TTAGGGTGGTAAATAAAGGTGATAATACATATATCAATATATCAAGAGATCAGGCTATTAACGAAAAGATTAAAAAACTGGTTGGTTTTAGTAACCTTGATGCCCTCTATTTAAACAAAGCTGAAGTCGACAATTTCTTTCAAAACTGCATGCTCTTGGACACCTAGAGTACTAGGTTTTGAGAGAAACGACGGAAGTCAGGTACTAGCACACTTTTTAAAATAATGTAAGTAGTTTTTACAAAAACTTCTCCCACTCTCTCACTCTCTTTTTCATCCCGTCAATATCAAGTACTCCGTATGCAAATCCCTTCTTTACAAGTTCATTCGGTACGAACTCGTCATACTTTTCAAATACCGGCACTTCCTTTTCATATACAAGTGAGAGCGGGTCTATGTCTTCACAGGCTTTCTTACATACGATTTTATAAAATTCCTTTTCGCTTACATTCATACTGAACTGTATAAAATACGGTCTGACAGGGCTTAATCCCTTAAGTCCAAGTTCCTTTGCACAGTGTATTTTCAAAAATCTCTCCAAAGCTAAAAAGGCGTAGCTGCCAAGCCAAGGAAAAAGCGCCCACATATTTCCTCCAAGATGTATAAGTACTCTGTCTTTTAGCTTTGCCATATCAAAGCACTCTCTTGCCTGCAATAATCTTGCCTTTGCATTGTTCATCAGATAAATATATGTAGCTTTTGTAGAGAGTACTTCCTTCATCTTCTCAAGCACATGAGTATGTATATCTCCCGGCACGTCGCCGAAGTATGCAGGAATATTTCCCTTTATCAAGCTGACATAGATTGCTCTTTTCTTGTGGTCCACTTCTTCGACTACCCAAACTCTGCCGGCAATGGCCACCTTACCGCCCGGTGCAGGCGGTTTTACAATGGTTCCAAGTTCCTGTGATTCACTGCGCACCGAGTATTCTACATTTTCCATAAATACGGCATAGAACTTATAGCTGTTTACCACTCTCTCACCTCTTATTCCCACTATAAGTCCTCCGCCTTCAGTCCTGTTTATGTGATCCGTCTCAATCAAATGTAATAAAAGCTTCCTAAAATCGTCCTGACTTATTTTCCTGAAAGCCGAAAGTGTAAGTACCTTTGATGCCAGCTCTCCTGCACTCATCTCTCCGTTTGATGCCAGTGTGGACATAGTCTGATGATAGAGCAGGCTGAAAGGTAACCGATCAAGTCTTGGCGGTTCCACAAATCTTTCTTCTATATACAACTGTACCAGTGCAATACCCTGTATCAGATACCACGGTATCATCTCAGGCATAATTGCCCTTGGCTCAGGATGGTCTTCTCTCATAACAAACCACATCTGTGCCGGCTCGCCTCTTCTTCCCGTCCTTCCAAGTCTTTGAAGAAATCCCGATACGGTAAAAGGAGCATCTATCTGAAATGCTCTTTCAAGTCTGCCTATATCTATACCAAGTTCAAGTGTTGCAGTTGCACATATCGAAACAAGCGACTCGTCATCCCTCATTTCATCTTCCGCACTCTCACGATAAGACGCGGACAGATTGCCGTGGTGAATAAGGAATCTGTCAGGTTCACGGTTTACCTCACAGTATTGCAAAAGATTCTGACATACCGCCTCACATTCCTCACGTGAGTTTGTAAATATCAGACATTTTCTCCCCTTTGTATGCTCAAATATATAAGCAAGCCCCGGGTTTGCTCCGGTAGGAGCCCTATCGCCTATCGGTTCACTTATAGAATCCTCTTTATCTTCTCCCGCCTGTGGAGCTGTATTAAAAAAATGCTCCATAGACAGTCTCCACTTTTCCTTACCTCTTTCAAATTCAGGAATCAGAGTCTTTCTCTTACTTCCACAAGCCAAAAAATCTCCCGCCGCCTTCGGATTTCCGATAGTTGCCGAAAGCCCTATCCTTCTTGGGTCACAGCCTGCCGCCTTACATAATCTCTCTATCAGACAAAAGGTCTGCAAGCCTCTGTCTCCTCGTAGCAGTGAGTGAATCTCATCAATCACTATAAACCTGAGGTCATGAAACAAAGGTACAATTTCCATATGCTTGTTTATCATTAAAGATTCAAGCGACTCGGGTGTAATCTGCAAAATTCCTGAGGGCTTTCTTAAAAGTTTTCTCTTCCCTGTCTGCGTGGTATCTCCATGCCACCTTGTCACATTGATGTCCGCTTCCTCACATATATGGCTCAATCTCTCAAACTGGTCGTTTATAAGTGCCTTAAGCGGTGCGATATATAGTACCCCCACGCTATTTGAAGGATTCTCCTCAAGCAATGTAAGTATAGGGAAAAATGCCGCCTCAGTTTTACCTGAAGCGGTCGAAGCCGTAAGCAGCAAGTTCTCATCAGTATTAAATATCACATCACCTGCCGCATTTTGCACTCCTCTTAATATCTGCCAGCCTGATTCATAGATATAATTCCTGATAAAAGTGGCATATCTCTCAAACACATTCATAGTGTAAACTCCACAAAGTTCTCATCTACATTATCAGACACATTATCAGGCTTTGCAAAATCAAAACCTTCCGAATTTAAAAGCTCGTTTATACTTAGATTAGGATTTTGATAAAGTAAATCAAGCAATTCTATAAAGTCTCTTATAACCTCTCTCGGAGTGATATTTTCAGTTGCGCCAATTCTTGAATACTCAAGCTTTATAAAATCACCCAAGTCTCTGTCCACCAAGGTCTTTGTATAATCATAAAGTCCTGCATGGATATCCGCCAGCTTTCCGCAAAGTACCAGCATCTCCTCAGGTGTGAGCGGATCCAATCTGATAACCGGTGAAAGCAAATCTCTCATGCCCGGTCTTGAAAACTTACCCTCCGCAAGCCTTGAACGTAGAGCTTCATAGCTGTATATTCCCCTTCTCTTATCTTCAAGCGTCTGCGGTGTGGCTCCCATTATGATACCCAAGTATTTTGCCTTTCCCTGCAAGGTATCATTGTACATTGTAAGCATCTTCTCATAGTTATACTGTCTGGTAATCGCATTCGGTACCTTATAGATATTGACAATCTCATCCACCATAATCATCATCCCTGAGTAACCTGCCAGTCTGAAAAACATGGCAAACAGCTTGATATACTCATACCAGTCATCGTCAGTGATTATTATATTGACTCCAAGCGCCTCTTTGGCATCTGTCTTTCTTGTATATTCACCTCGAAACCAACGCACTATCTTCATCTTCATATCGTCATCACCTTCTATATAGGCATGGTAATACTTTGACAAAATATTTCCGAACTCAAATCCGTGCACCAGTTCTGAAAGGCTTGATAATGTAAAATAAATCTTTTTATCCACCTCCAAAGAAAACTCACCGCTTCCCGGAAGAAACTTACTCTCCTCCATGCATTCCGCTTGAATTTTGTTAATCCATTTATCAAGAAGTAGGGTAACGGCTCCTCCCTCGGGCTTTGTCTTTGTGGACAGATTGCTGATAAGTTCTCTGTAGGTTGCAAGCCCCTGTCCCTTGGTACCCTGCAACCTGCGCTCAGGCGAGAGGTCGGCATCCGCCACTATAAAGCCCTTATCCATCACGTAGTTTCTTATAGTCTGCAATAAAAAGCTTTTTCCGCTTCCATACTTGCCTACAATAAACCTGAACGAAGCACCTCCCTCAGATACGATATCCACATCGTGAAGTAGTGCCTCAATCTCATTCTTTCTTCCTACTGTAATATATGGCAGTCCCGTTCTCGGCACCACTCCGCCCTTTAGCGAATTGATAAGTGTCTGCGCAATTCGCTTCGGTACCCTTTTTTCGTCACTCATAATCTCTCCATTATATCTAAAACATCCTCTTTATAATCTTCAATCAGGTAAATATCCTCTCCGTCACATTTAAGTATATTGTCACCGATATCATCAAAGAACCTTTCATTGATTGTATCCGTGACAATGGAAGCAAAGAGGTTGTTTTCTTTTATATAGTGCTTATAATCTTCTCCGTTCAGTATACATTCTAAAATCCTTATATTTATATCCATATCTGTCGGCATATCCGGTTTAACAATCTCTTTTTCCTGTGTCTTTACATTATCCGTCATGTCCGATATATCAAAGATTGTATCTTTGTCTTCTTCCACAATAAGGCTCTCCCTTGTGATATCCGCATCGCTTCTGATTTTGTTTAGAGCAAAAAAGTCAATATCTATCTGTTTCTTTTCATTTCCCTTTAATTCAAAAACAGCCTTATCAAACGCCTCTTTGACATAATCTCTTATCCACTTGTCTTCTTCTCTTTCCTTCAGATAATACCCCAATTTATACTCCGCTCTCATATATCTGTCAATCTCACGAAATACCGAGGTAAGCTTTTTTCTGTCAAAACATTCTTTACTGTATGATTTTTCCTTCCACACCTGCTTACTGTAGCGATAAGACCTGACACTGTTCAAAACATAATCAGTTCCTTCACGGGTTTCTTCAAGATATGGAGTGTTACCAAGCGGATACCACCTTTTACTCTGAATTCTGCTAAAGCAATGTGTGAAAACAGTTTGACCGTCAATACTGCCTGCTTTTAATATAGCTTTCCAAACATAGGCAAAAATATATATCATATTTTCTTTTTGTTTTTTCACACTCAGAGAGCCTGCCACCCTGCTTCCCAATAAAAACACCAATGCGTCAAATATCTCATTATCTGAGTGATTTTCAGTCTTCTTAAATATTTCTATCGCTTCATCCCATTTGAAAACATCTTCCCCTATATATTCTTGAAACTCATCTGCTGTAAATCCTTTTATAACGGCATATTCAAAATACCATCTGTTTAAGTTTCCCTTTATCTGAGCAGCGTTTTCTATGCCTTCAAGGTTTAAGATATTTTCTTCCAACTCTTTTAACTTATTTATAGTGTCATACTTTGATACGGTGCCTATTCCGCAAAGCAGTTCATATATATACAAATATATAAATGATGTATATGTACTCCTATAATTACCCTTCCTTATATCGGTTCTCCATGTAAAGTAAGACCTGAGCTGATTGGCATTAAGCTCATGATATGTGACAAAGTAACCGCAATAATCTCTCACCTTCTCATAGTAATTATCTTCATAGTCTTCCATAAACTTTCCCTGCTTATAGAAATTCTTACTCTTTTGATACCACGGATAATCATTATAGCTGTACATATTTATCATCTCATAGATTCTCTTCGGAGTTTCTTCCCTTTTCTTAAAGAAATCGCTCCCCTTGGCAAAAGGTATCGCAGTATCGCTATACTTTGTATCCTCACTTGCTGAATCAAGTACAATCAAATCACTTTTTACATTTCTTTTATATCTTTCATTTATACAATCAAGAAACTTTTTAGCATCCATCTTTTATCCTTAAACTATGCCACTGCAAAACCTGACAAATCGAACATACTTCCAAGTGAAGTACCGAAATCTGTAGGTTTCATTGCCTCCGCAATCTTTTTCAGTGTGCAATCAAACATCTCTCGGTCATTAAATATATTAAAAAGCTTAGCGGTATTCCTTGCATCATCAAGTGCGCTGTGCTCTCTTCCAAGGAAGTCGACACCTGCCATATCAAGCGCCATCTTCAATGAAAGCTGCTTCTCAAAGCCGAGTTCCTTATCAAACTCCGCCTGAAAGTCATGCCATTCTGTCAAATAAACTCTTTCTTCATCCAAACTTAGTTCATATTTCTTTAAGCTTATCTCTTTTGAGATTTGCTTATAATCGTTTTCACTCCAAGCATATATCTTGATGTCGTCATTCACACCCAAGCACCAATTTGAAAACATCTTCATTGCTTCACCAAACTTAGGAGCATTTATTACCATATCATAGGTAATGCCCGTCAATCTGCTTATCAAAGGTCTGATCCTGTTATTATACTCAGGCTTTACATAGGTTCTGAATGATGAAATCTCCTGATAGTTTTCATCCAACATTATAGCACCTATTTCTATAGTCTCCATAGTGCAATCTAAATTCTTGTATTTCTTTTCTATACTGTTCATTTCCAAATCTACAACTATATGCTTCATTGCCGCCTCCGGGTTATTTTTTATTATACTCGTATTCTACAATATATGCTGTACGATAAAAATACCTGCAATTTTTTATGTTTTTAATGTAGGTATGGTCTTTCTACTATGTAATAAGCTTTCGGTATTAAAAAGAGCCGCTGCACTGTATGCAACAGCCCTAAATCTACTCCTGTCAGTCTTTCTCATCTCCTAGAATATCTTTCAAGTTATTATTAACCCCGTCTATCCATTCTTTCTTTTTATCCGGATTCACTTCCCCTGATTTTTTATATCTCCAACAATATCATCTATGCATTTATTAACTTGAGCTGTCCACTCTTCCTTTTTACCCGGACTAGCAATCGAATACAAATTCGAATAATATTCTACCCCTAAAGCTTCTTCCAGTCCTTCTACATAAATCATATTTATGCCATGTGTCGGTACTACCATATTGTGATGTGGCTTGATATCTTCCACCTCTCTCTTCCCTTTTTCCTCATACATCCGATCAAAGGCGGCAACACCGATAAGGTATATTACAAGACATATAAAAACTGCCATAGCTTCGGTCAACATATATCCTTCTTTATCGATTT
>CAUQKD010000142.1:0-6598 GCA_963518365.1 uncultured Lachnoanaerobaculum sp.
AGCACCTTAATTTTACCACAAATGGACGCTCTTTTTTTATTCACTTGATAAGTGAAAAGCAATATTTAGTTAAAATATAGTAATAATATGTCTTTCAGCCACTTTCATGGCGTTGACATGAATAATCTAGGATTAATTATCCTGGTAATAATGACAATATTTGCATTATTATTTATAGATTTAATTCTTTACGGCATTGTTATGTATAAAAGCGCTCTTTCATTATATTATCCTAAGGTCAATATAATGGAAAATCTTTTATTTGAGGAGGGAAAGTATAAGCTCTCAGATGAGGCGGTGGAAAGCCTTAGGGAAAGAGGAGAGTTTGCAATGCTTTTGGATAATTCAGGAAATATTTTATGGAGTGAAGATCTGCCAAAGGAACTTGAAAAGGAATATACACTTCAGGATGTGGCAAGGTTTACAAGGTATTATTTGAATGATTATCAAGTACATACCTATGTAGTGAGTCCGGGGCTTTTGGTGGTGGGATATAGGAATAAAAATATTTGGAAATATACATTGGAATATTATGAGGATTCTTTGCTGCTGTCAATTAAGATGACACCGTTTCTTATTTTGGGGAATGTGGTGCTTTTAATTATAATTTCCCTGGGACTTTACAGAAGGCAAATCAGACAAAGGGAAGAAGAAAGGGTGTAATGGATTGCCGGAGTCTCCCATGATATTCGCACTCCCTTAGCTATAATACTGGGAAATGCCGGAATGATAATGGGAGAAAGCAAAGATTATGAAGTAAGAAAAAGGGCTGAAATTATTGAAAAGCAGGGGATAAGATGTCGTACACTTGTGGAGAATTTAAATTTTTTAAATAAACTGGACTACGGAAGTGTAAAGTTTGAAAAAAAGAATATCCAAATAAGTACATTACTGAGAAAGTGTGTCACTCAGATTTTAAATGCATTGGAAGAGGATGTTTTTAACTTTGAATTGGATATTGACGAGTCTCTTCAAAAAGAGTGCTTCTTAATAAACGAAGACTTTACAGAAAGGGCAATTATTAACCTTTTAAATAATTCAATAAAGCATAATCCCAAGGGCTGCAATATTCAAATCAAATTATATAAAAATGAAAAAAACGCCATAGTGCTGAGTGTGGAAGATAATGGAGCGGGAGTTTCAAGAGAGCTTTTAAAAAAGCTGAATAAAAAAAGTTATGAAACGGAAAGAAGTGAAGGAAATCACGGGCTGGGATTAAAAATAGTAAAGCAGGTGGCAAGCCGTCATAAATGGAAAATATCCTTTCATGAGGGGGAGATGGGAGGATTTGTTTGTGAGATGATTTTAAAAAATTAGGGGAAACGGTGTTGGCATGGGAAATGCCGAATTGTACTATAATGAGGAGGGAATTGATTAGATATCACAAGCTTATTACTTTGAAAGTCCTGCTGCCGTCAGGCAGCTTGAATTCAAGTGTGCCCCCATACCCCCACTTTTGCCATGGGTGGTGCACATTGGATGTGCATGTAGGGTTACTATGATTATATAGTCTTTGCGAGTTGAGCGGCCATATTTATTTATTATAAATTGATTTTTTTACATAAGTTTCTGGATATTTTGTCTTTCTTGATTTTATTTAATAAAATATAGTTTTTTTTCTCATGAGAAGAATTTTTTAAAGAAAAAATTTCGTTTAAAGAGATTTTACTCTTTTTGCAATAAGTTTTTTTCACATATATAATGTTTATTACAAAGAGTGCTGCGCAGTACATTCTTAGAGATATGATTTTTCATTTCCATAAGGAGGCAAAATTGAATAAGGAAACTTCTAAAAAAATTGGACTATGGAATGTTGTCGGTCTGGGAGTTGGCGGTGCCGTGGGTTCAGGAATTTTTATTACATTGGGCACAGCTATTGCCAGTACAGGTCGTTCAATTCTTCCGATGACTGTTATATGTGTATTTTATATGCTGTTGGCTTACTGGTATAATCTGGCACTTTCAGGTATCTTTATTGTAAATGGAGGAGACTACAGCATGAAGGGTATGCTTCTTCCACCTATTTTAATCGGCTACGGAGGTTGGACGAATGTGATTTGGGCATTCGGATTTACCGGATATGCTTTAGGACTGACAAGTTATCTTAGCAGTCTTTGGCCTGTACTTGGTGAACATGGGAAACTGACAAGTGCTGCTATATTAACTTTGTTTTTTCTGCTCTCAATTAAAGGAAATAGAATTGTTGCATTATTTCAAAATGCTGCAACGATATTTTTAATAGGAGCATTAATGCTTTTTGTTATACTTGGAATCCCCAAAGTGGATATAAATAACTTTTTTGATATGAGTTATGATGGCGGATTTTTTCATAACGGGTTTTTTGGAGTTATAAATGCAATTGCAATCATGGGATGGGCATGTCAAGGAACTACAATGGGGCCGGTGGGAGTTATTCCCATAACAAAAAATCCTAAGCGAACAATTCCCATGGGTATTTTAATAACATGTGTTGTGGTTTCTATAATATATGGATTGATGTCATTTGCCGCTGCCGGAGTCCTTCCATATGATGAGGTTGCAGGGCAAAATTTGTCAGTTACTGCATCGGTAATTATGCCTAAGGGGATGTTTGCTTATTTTGTGTTAGGCGGAGGAGTTTGCGCAATAGTTTCTTCGTTTCTTGCTGTATTAGCCATGATTAGAGAACCTATTGCACATATGGCCGATGATGGATGGTTGCCTGCCATCTTTAAAGAAAAAACTGCTGACGGATATCCTAAATACTGCTTTTTGATGGTTTATATTATTGCATTGGTTCCCATATTAACCGGAATGAGCCTAAATAATGCAATTTCCATGCTGATGATTCCCAGTATGCTGATTAATGCATTCTTGAATGTGTGTTGTATTACTATACCGAGAAAATATCCTAAACAATTTGAGAAAAGGTCTATAAAGTGCCCGGCGGTAATATATGACATTTGCTGTATTTTAGGAGGAATCTGTGCTCTTATAGTAGCTTCCACATTATTTGGCGGGCTTACAATTTATGATATGATTACAGCTGCCGCTATAATATTGATTCCGCTTCTATTTTCTGCAATTGCTTTGAAAAAGGGAGCTGTTTCAAAAGAGAGCCTGGATAAGCGCAGAGAAGAAATTGTAAAAGAAGCATTACTTGAGGAATAGCAGAGCAGATGTTGTTTTTACACCTATTATCATACAAGTATTGTTTCGGGAAATATTAATAATTGGGCAGAATAAGGAGGTTTAAATGTATAACTTTGATGAAATAATTGATCGGAGAAATACCAATTGTTTGAATACAGACGGTTTTAGAGGATATATTTTTCATGCGGAGCCTGAAAAGAAATTTCCGTATAAAGATGAAGAATTTGTGCGTATGTGGGTGGCTGATATGGAATTTGCTGTTGCTGCACCGATTCTTGAGGCATTGAGAGAAAGAATCGACAGAAAAATATTCGGGTATACAGGAGTATATGATGACAGCTACTATCAGTCATTTAAAAAGTGGTGTGAAGATCATTATAAGTGGTCATTTCCTAAAGATGAGCTCTGCTTTTCACCGGGGATTATACCGGCAATGTATCAACTGGTGGAAACTTTATTGACCAAAAATGAGAAGGTACTTGTTAATACCCCTTCTTATGGTTATTTTCTCCATGCGGCAGAGTATTCAGGAGTGGAAGTGCTTCAGTCTCCTTTAAAAAAAGACAAAAATGGCAGATTTGTATTGGACTATGAAAATTTTGAAAAACAATGTGCAGATCCTGCCTGTAAATTAGTATTTTGGTGTAACCCCCATAATCCGACAGGAAGAATGTGGACAGAGGAAGAACTGAGGCGTTGCGGAGAAATTATGATGCAATATAATCTTTGGGTTATATCTGATGAGATTCATTGTGATTTAATCAGGCAGGGCAAGCAACATATCCCGATGGCTAAGGTGCTTGATAATTATCCTAAACTTATTACATGTATGGCACCAAGTAAAACCTTCAATCTTGCAGGGCTTGCATTTTCAAATATTATAATAAGGGATCCGCAGCTTAGAGAAATTTTTAAAAATCGTGATAAACTTTTCGGAATGGTAAACCCGATGTCTCTTGTGGCGGCAAAGGCGGCTTATGACCGAGGTGGTGAATGGCATGAGGAGTTAAAAATATACTTAGACAAAAATTTTGAGTTTGTAAAGGAATATCTGAGTACAAATCTTCCGGAGGCCGTAATGGGAATCTCCGAGGCAACTTATCTGGCTTGGGTTGATTTATCAGCTGTATTACCGGATGTAAAAGACCTTCCCGGATTTTTTGCGAATAATGCAGGAGTACTTTTAGAGGGAGGAAACAGCCTTTTTGTAGGAAATGCGGATGGATATATTCGTTTGAACCTTGCGATGCCACAAGCAATAATAAAGACAGGACTTGAGAGAATCTGCAAATCCATTGAAGAATATAAAAATAAGATATGATTTTTTAGGGGGGATTTTTAATCCCCCCTGCCGATATTACGGCAAGGGAGGTATAAGGAAATTACAGTATGTGAGAAATTCCGCTACCGAGCTAAGAGAATGCATAAATTTAAAACTATAAATTAGAAAACACAGAAAAAATTATAGTATTTTAAATTTTGATAATCTTCTTTACTTACCTTTAGAAGTTGAACCAGCTCTTTATCCTCTTTAAGAGCCTTTTTTGAAAAAAGCATTTTTAAGGCAACAGGCATTAAAGGACGGCTGGAAACTCCGTTCCAAAGTCCCCATTTAACTTCGGCATCTAAAAAAGAAGCTAAAATTTGTATGCTGGCTTTTTCAGTTGGAGTATCCTGGTTGGTTACCTCCAGTAAAGTCATGGTATCATAGTGCTCCATAAATCCCCAATAGGTATTTTCTGATTTATTATAATTATTCAAATCGGAACAGTTCATATACATAGCAACTTCATAGCTGTTAACATCGCTATTACGAATAATGTCAATGACGGAACGATTTATTTTTTTATTGCGACCATCATAAAAATATGCATAGAATTGCTCAATATTTTGGAAAAAACTGGGATTTATTCTTTTATTGTTAAAAGAAAATTCTTTGTTTTTTCTGTATAAAAGTTGCTCCGCTTGAATGCCGAGAGCGTCAGAAATATCATAGAGGGTATCTACATCCAACACAATATCTCCTTTTTCATATTTTGACAAAGTTGCCCTGCTTTTATTAATTCTTTCAGCCAATTCTTCAATGGTCAGTGCTTTGGATTGTCTGAATTGACGAATCAGACTTCCTATTTTTCTGCTTGCTTCACCCATAAATATTTATCACCTTGTTGTTTATTCTACAGTTCTTGTTATATATAATAAGTAGTGTATAAGAACATGATTATCTTAGGTATTAGTGTGGTGTCGTAGTTAGTTAAATAACTCCGGAAGAATAAATTAAATACAATTAATATTATAATGCTTTGAAGTTATTTATATTGATAATAAATATATTTTAATCAAATTTTTGAGAATTGACAAGTTTATAATATACAATTAAAAAAGTTTTAGGCAATTATGACGGCTTAAAGTATAAAGAGGGAAGGCTTACACTTTCGCCCTATGAGTTTGTGGCGTTGAGGAAAGAAGGCTAAATATAAAAACACTGAGATTTGAAAGGTTCAAGTTTCAGTGTTTTTTAATTGCATACTATAGTGGGATCCACAGGAAATTATAGAAGCATCTTTAAGGTATATTTATAGTACATGTAAAAGAGTATAATAAATTTGTAAAAAAAGAAGCATGTTGTAGCTTATGGTGGTATAATTATGAGGAATAAATAAAGGAACAATCAATGATGTAAAGTAAATGATGAAGCCTTTTGTAAGAAAAACTATTGGAGAATATAAATGAGCAGAAGATCTGAAATAGAATTAACAAATTTATGCCTGATATATCAGGGGAGTAAGATACTGGTGCAGGAGAAGGTGGGTACAAGGTATCCCTGAGGGCATGTGGAGGAGGGAGAATCTCTGACAGAGGCGGTTATAAGAGAAATGAGAGAGGAGACCGGACTTTTAATTGAAAATCCCATACCCTGTGGCTTTAAAGGCTGGATAATGGAGGACGGCATAAGATATCTGGTGCTTTTATATAAAACGGATAAGTTTACTGGAGAGTTTAAATCCTCTAAAGAGGGGAAGGTATTTTGGCTTGACCGCTCACATATGAATGAGGCAAATCTGATTTGGAATATGAGAGAGCTTCTTGAGATTTTTGACTCCGACAGATACAGTGAATTCTTTTTTAAGATAAAAAACGGGAAGTACAGGGGGGATTTGCTGGGGTAGCTATGGGAAAATGCAAAGCATTGTACATGGTTTAAATATTAAAGGAGTGTAAAAAACAAAGTCTGTGGATAATATGGAGGAAATATGTTAAAGATTTATGGAAGCTCGATGCGCCCTGACTGCATTTGCTGCAAAGAGGCCTTTGATAAAGAGGGAATAAAGTATGAGTTTATTGATATTAACAGTGACCTGAAACTATTTAAGGAGTTTTTAAAGCTTAGGGATAATTCACCGGTTTTTGATATTTGCAAGGAAAAAGGATATATAGGTATTCCGGCAATTGTGTCTGAAGATGG
>CAUQKD010000143.1:0-6583 GCA_963518365.1 uncultured Lachnoanaerobaculum sp.
TTTGATGAGAGAATGTTATGAAACAAAAATAGTAGGTGACGGCGAGTCCGCACTGGCCGACTTTGACGAATTCAAGCCGAATCTCATACTGCTTGACCTTATGCTGCCGGGAATTGACGGCTATCAGGTATGCAGGGAAATAAGGGCAAAGTCAGGCACGCCTATAATAATGTTGTCCGCAAAGGGCGAAGTCTTTGACAAGGTACTGGGGCTTGAGCTCGGTGCAGACGACTACATGATAAAGCCCTTTGACTCAAAGGAGCTTATCGCCAGAGTCAAAGCGGTAATAAGAAGATATAACAGCAGCACTATAACAATACCGGAATTACACAGCGGCGGTGAATATGTCGAATATCCCGACCTTATTGTAAATATGACAAACTATGCCGTAACTTACCTTGGCAAGAATATAGAGATGCCTCCAAAGGAGCTTGAGCTTTTGTATTTTTTATCTTCACACCCGAATCAGGTCTTTACCAGAGAACAGCTGCTTGACAATATCTGGGGCTATGAATATATCGGTGATACAAGGACTGTGGACGTACATATCAAAAGATTGCGTGAGAAGATACATGACAATCAATTTTGGGCCATATCCACCGTCTGGGGAATAGGCTATAAGTTTGAGGTCAAAAAATGAGACTCTCTCTCTATCTGAAATTTATACTGGCTTATATCATATTCGGAGTAGCCGGATTTGTAGCTATTGCCACCATATCAAGCCAACTTACCTACTCATATCTTGTGGAGTCGAGAAGTCAGACACTCTATGACGAGGCAAATCTGATAGCTTCCACCTACTCCACAGTGTATGAGGGGCAGAATATCTCACTTGAGGAAAGTTATCCGCAGCTTAGAGCTGTTGCCACCTTTTTGAATGCCAAGATATGGGTAATGAACAAAAACGGCAAGATAATAGTGGATGCCGAGAATAAAAGAGTATCAGATGTTATCTCCGACTTTGACCCTACCGCTACAGGCAACAAATCTTATGTGGTGGGAAGGTATTTCAACTCCTTTGATGAAGATTACTTAAGTGTCTCCGCACCTATTACAGGCAACTTTCGTACCTACGGCTATGTAGTCATTCACCTTCCCATGAAGAATGTTACTCAGAGCCAATATCATATACTGAATATTGTCTATATAACATCCCTAATAGTATTCCTATTGTCTATGATTATATTGATAGTATTCCAACGTATTGTGTACTCACCTCTGAAGAAGATAACCGACGGAGCCAAGGCGTACGCGGAGGGTGATTTGAAGTATGAAATAAAGGTAAATTCAAACGATGAGATGGGATATCTGGCTGCCACACTGAATTATATGTCCGATAAGCTTGATGATACGGAAAACTATCAAAAGAAATTTATATCCAATGTCTCACATGATTTTCGCTCTCCTCTTACTTCTATAAAGGGATACCTTGAGGCTATTTTGGACGGTACAATCCCCCCTGAGATGCTTGAAAAGTATCTCAACAGAGTAATTGACGAGACAAAAAGACTTACAAAACTCACAGAGAGCATACTTTCACTTGATTCTATAGAAAGTGTAAAACTCAATAAGACAAACTTTGATATAAACGAGATGATCAGAAATACGGCAAGCAGCTTTGAAGTACAGTGTACCGGCAAGAATATCACTATTGAGCTGATATTTATAAATGTATCACAGTATGTATTTGCGGATTTCGGCAAGATAGAGCAGGTACTTTATAATCTTATTGACAACGCCATAAAGTTCTCTTCACAAAACTCTTCCATTATAATACAGACAAGCATCAAAAAGGAAAAGATATTTGTCTCCGTGAAGGACACCGGCATAGGTATCGCAAAGAACGAACAGTCCAAAGTCTTTGACAGATTTTATAAATCCGACTTATCAAGAGGTAAGGATAAAAAGGGCACCGGACTTGGACTTGCCATTGTAAAAGAGATACTTCAAACACATGGTGAGAATATAGACGTCATAAGTACTGTTGGAATCGGAACCGAATTTATCTTCTCACTGCCTATAAGTAAGGAAATATAAGCTTTAAAAAAGGTACTCCGTTTTGGAGTACCCTTTTTGTTCTATTATCTTTATTCTATTCTTTCTTTAACTCAACTTTTTGATTCAGCTCCGCAAAACTTGTAGCAAGTGAAGCCAGACCGCTCAATTCGGTAGGTATAATAATCTTTGTAGCCTTACCGTCGGCAACCTTCTGGAACGCCTCAAGGCCTTTGAGTGTAAGTACCTTCTGACTCGGATCCGCTTCTGAAAGCACTCGTAAAGACTCAGCCTGAGCCTTTTGTATTGAAAGTATAGCCTGTGCCTGTCCTTCGGCTCTCTTTATTGCAGTCTCCTTCTCGGCTTCCGCATTAAGTATTGCCGCCTGCTTATTACCCTCCGCCACTAAGATAGCGCTTTCTTTCTTTGCCTGTGCCTCAAGGATGTTGGCTCTCTTTTCACGCTCTGCCTTCATCTCCTTCTCCATCGCAACTCTGATATCTTCAGGAGGCAAAATACTCTTAAGCTCCACACGATTTACCTTGATACCCCAAGGATCTGTAGCTTCATCAAGTTCCGCTCTCATTGCAGTATTGATAGTATCTCTTGATGTAAGAGTCTGGTCTACTGTCATATCACCTATAATATTTCTAAGTGTTGTAGCTGTAAGATTCTCTATAGCTGCCAGAGGTCTTTCAACACCGTAAGTATAGAGCTTAGGATCCGTTATCTGAAAGTATACTATAGTGTCTATCTGCATTGTTGCATTATCCTTAGTGATTACAGGCTGCGGCGGAAAATCGACTACCTGCTCCTTAAGTGAAATCACTTTAGCCACTCTGTCAAAAAACGGATTGATAAAACTCAAACCTGACTGAAGCCCCTGTGAATACTTTCCAAGTCTCTCAATCACATATACTCTTGACTCAGGTACAATTTTTATTCCCTTGGCTGTAAACACAACTATAATTGCCAGAATTATAATCGCAATAACATAACCTATCACGTTCATAGTTATATCTCCTTTTATTTTTCCCCGATTATTATCTTATTTCCCTCAAATCTGCCTATATTGGCAATATCTCCCTCGTTCAGCTCGACATCTGAAACAGCTGTCCATATGCCTCCCTTAAATCTTGCATCATAGACATATTTGCCGCCTTCTTTTGCTGTAAACCTTACTATCTTTACCTTCTCCGCATCAAGCTTGTCCTTAACCTTCATATATCTCTTGAATATTTTTCTGAAGAATATGATAAAGATAAGCGAAAGTATGCAGAATATAGCCAGCTGTATCTGTATCGAATTTATAAACGGTGACAACACAACCATAATAAGTGCAGCAAGTGCCAGCCATATCGAAACCAAACCGGGGATGATAATCTCACCTATAGCAAATATAGCAAATAAAATTCCCCAATATAACATATTTTCTCCTCTTTTAACATTAACCCTCTACGCTAATGATTTTTAGAAAGACAATACTACAAGTAACACTTATAGTATATCATAAAATATATCTATATGCTAGTAAAACCCCAAGGCACACCTTGAGGTTTTACTTTATAAATATGGATTATCTTACCCACTTACCGTTACTGTCTACCCAGTATCCGTCAGGAGTTCTGGCATTGTACCACATTGCTCCGTCAGCACCTACATAATATGAATCGCCCTTATAGTTAATCCAAGCGTTTCTGTACATATAGCCCCAGTGATCAAAATAATACCACTTCTGATTGTCATATAACCAGTTCTCCGCTACATATCTTGTAGTTCCTGTCAACATAAAGTACCAACCATGCTCATCTCTACGCCATTCGCCTCTATCACCTTGCATACGCTCCAAAACTTCTGCATGTGCTGTCAACGGGGGAACTACAACACCACCTAGACTGAATGCCGCAAATAAGACTGCCGCTGATTTGATTAAACCTTTTTTCATCATTCCTCCTTCTCACCTACTCACTCATGTCATAACAGATTTACTGTTTATCCATATTATAAACTATATTTTAATTTTATGTCTTACATAGTTTTTACAAATTATAGTCTAATTACATAATTTTTTTATTTGCTCTTTAGAACCGGAGTCCAGTAGCTGTTATTGTAAATATCTGTAAACTTATATGTGATCTCATTGTCATCCTGAATATTTACATAGTATACTTCAGGCTGCTTGCTTACGGTATATTGATTACCTATCTTATAATCATTTTCAAATGTTCCATCATAGCTATAATAATTTGCCAAAAAATCTATCTTATCACCGGTCTTTATCTCTGTTATATTCTTTGCAACAGTGTCTACATCTGTGCCTGTATAGTCAAAGTTTGCACCTGCAATATATCCCTTAGGATGATCCGAGTCGAATACTATAATTAAGTTTGCCCTCTCTCCGTTTAGAAGTATAGGTACATAACCGATAGCGGCACTCCCTTTATCGTCCTTTGTAGTGGCCAAATGAAAATATGCTACAGGATTACCGTCTATCGATATCCATGCTCTTTCTTTATCCGCAAGCATATCGCCGTTCTCATCAAACTCAAAGAAATTATTAAGTCCCATATCAATATAGCCTTGTCCGTCATCAATAAGCATATTTTCATATATGCCGGATACCATATTCCACTCATCTTCAGACAGATGTATTTTAGGTGTGGAGTCACTATCACTCCACTGAAGTTTTGACGAATCAAGTCTGTTTGAAAGTACATAGTCCTTTATATCATCATCTGACATATCTCTGTTTTGTAAGAAGTTTATACTTGAAAGGTCAAGACCGATGGCTGCCAAACTGTCTGATGAAATACTTCCTGATAACAGACTCTGTATCATTGCACTTAAATCTCCGCTTGAAAGTGAACCTGTTGTATTTGAATTATTACCGCTAAGTGTAGACATTGGTGAACTCTCTCCGCCACCTGCTATCTGTCCGCTCGCCTGCAGCGAAGCAAACTGCTGTATTACCTTGGTATAATCACTGTCCATACCTATATCGCCATAGGTCTGAATCATTCTGTCCACCTTTGAAAGCTTCTTATATGGAAAATATATTGAAAGTCCATATGAATTTGCCATATTCGATGATGTTCTGTTGTACTTTACCGCACCAAGCACCGATTGTATTGTATTGTTTGACTCACTCTGCTCAAGATTGTATACAAGATTTACCAAGTCTACCTGGTCGATATTGGATGACTTTGCAAATTCCCTGCTTGCGGTTCTGGCGGTTGATACTTTATTATATTCCTTATTTTTTATATAGCTTGCAGTATCCCTTGCAAAGCTTGATAAGCCTGCAGGCATAGTAGCTTTAAGTTCCGCCAAATCCACTAGAGAAAGTGTGGTCGACTGTCCTCTTGCGCTTCTATTGCTCTCATCAATGAAGTCATCCACTATCCTCTTTCCCAAATCCAAAGTCGATATTGCCGTATTATTACTCAAATCTGTAAGCCAGTTTGTATAATACCAGCCTGTTCCGGGCTCGGTTTCTTCAGAGGCTATCAGATAATCCGCATAGTCTGAAAGTGCCAGTGCATTCTCTGTGGTTGCCATCAGACAGGCGTCAAAGCCTATAAAATCATACTTTATGTTTGTTGCGGCTATTGCCGATTTTATCTTTGAGAGGTTCATTGAACCTGTATTTGAATTATTCTCATCGTATCCGTAGCCTGTTACAGAACCGCCGCCGTGATCCCAGAATATAAGCTGATTTCTGTTTGCCGGAAAGTTTTGCTTACAGTATTCTATAAAACTGACCAATGTGTTCGGGTCCGTCATGGAAGGCTGTCCGTTGTCATCTGCAAGTTTTTTTAACTTACCGTCTTTTATCTGATATATCTGATTGGTGGACGCCGATACTATAGAATTTTTCCAAGCTTTGGCACCGCCTGTATATACTATTAAGTTCACATTGTCCGACAGCTTCGCCTTGGTCATCTCTATAAGGTCATTGGTCGCCATCCCGTATTTTGACTCAAGGTCCGTACCGCACATATATACCATTACGGTTACACTGTCTCCGCCTGTAGGTCTGTAAAACTTCTCCCTTGCATTCTCATTTACCGTCTTATTCAGCTTTCCTCTGTTATCGGCCACTCCGCTCCATCCGGCGCTTACACCGCTTATGCTTGAAGCTACCGTATTCCCCAGTGTATAACTTAATGAAGGTAAATTGATTTGCGGTGAATTCGCACCTCCTGATGAATATGAACCTCCTGTAAATGTTCCGAGTATCGTATTCAATAATCCGGTTTTATTGCCTGATACCAGGCTTATGACAGCTATGATTATAACAACCAAAAAACTTAGCGGCGATCTTCCTCCGCCACCTCCCGATCTCCTCGGCCCTGAAAATCTGCCGCTGTCTCCTACAGAACCTGTTCCTGCGACCTCTCTTCTGAATACACTGTTCCCCGGTCCTCTGACATCTCTGTCATGACTTGTCGGTCTACCCATTTTATCCTCCTGTTATTATTTATATTGTTAGTACTTCATTACAGTATATTCTAACAATAATCTCATCATACGGCAATAAATCATTACAAACAGTTGTTATTTTGCATCATATTTGCATATTACAAGC
>CAUQKD010000144.1:0-6576 GCA_963518365.1 uncultured Lachnoanaerobaculum sp.
AAAACCTTTATATATGCGGGGTTCAGACCTTTTAGCTGTCAAAGACAGGATTATAGCACCGAAAAAATAAAATAAAAGCCGATATTATATTTTATAAAAAATATTTATTGATAGTTTTTTAACTTTCTTTTATAATATCAGAGTAATTTTGAGAGTTTCAAGGAGGAAATGGATGGGTAAGCAACCAACAAATAAGAACAAGGGCAATGTAGTGGGGCTCTTTTTGATGGTATTGGCTGCTGTTATTACTATTATAATAGCTTTTCCTGTTACTGACGGTGTAAGAAAGTACATAAAAGACAATACAAAGTATATTGCAGGTACATATTCAGCCGCAGATAAAGGTTTTGGCGGTAATGTAAGAGCCACAGTGGTAGTGGGAGACAACGGAATTGAAAATATTTCATTTGAAGGAAAAAGTGAGACTCCGGATATAGGTGGAGCCGCTATACAAAAGCTGAATGAGCAGATGAAGGCAAATTTAGATACCGAGTTTGATTCTGTCAGCGGTGCGACTGTTACATCAAGCGGATTAAAGCATGCACTGAAGAAAGCTTTGCTGAAAGCTCAAGGCAAAGAGGTAAAGGGTGAAAGAAAACCGCAGTCGGCAGATATTGTAGTAATAGGTGCCGGAGGTGCGGGAATGAGTGCTGCAATAGAGGCTGCACAAAAAGGCGCCACAAATGTGGTTATATTGGAGAAAATGCCTATTACAGGCGGTAATACCGTAAGAGCTACAGGCGGATTGAACGCTTCAGAGACTCAGTATCAGAAGAGAGACGGTATAGAAGACAGCAATGAACTTTTCTATCAGGATACTATGAAGGGCGGAAAGGATCTGAACGACCCTGAACTTGTAAGGACTTTGGTGGAAAATTCCGCATCGGCTGTAGATTGGGTTAATTCAATAGGCGGAGACCTTTCCGTAGTGGGACAGTTCGGCGGTGCAAGTGTAAAGAGAATACACAGACCGAGTGATACATCCGCTGTAGGACCTATGCTTGTAAAGACACTTAATGCAAAACTTGATGAACTGGGTGTACCTGTTTTGTTGGAGACTAAGGCAACCAAAATCTTTGCAGATAAGGACGGAAAGATAACAGGTGTAGAGGCGGAAGATGATAACGGAGTCTTTGTTATAAATACAAAAGCGGTAGTGCTTGCTACAGGAGGTTTCGGTGCAAATCCTCAGATGGTTGCAAAGTATGCGCCACAGCTTGAAGGCTTTATTACCACCAATCATGTAGGTGCAACAGGTGACGGTATTGAAATGGCAACCGAGCTTGGAGCGGGACTTACAGATATTGAACAGATTCAGACACATCCGACTGTAAATCCGGACACTGCAACTATGTACACTGAGGGTGTGCGCGGTAACGGTGCAATTCTTGTAAACGATGACGGAAAGCGTTTTGTCAATGAGCTTGACACAAGAGATGTTGTTTCTGCAGCTATCATGGCTCAGCCAAACGGTGAGAGCTGGCTTGTATTTGATACGGCTGTCAGAGAATCACTTTCCGCTATAGAAAAATATATCAATGAGGGAATCATTGTAGAGGCAAACAGCATTGAAGAGCTGGCTCAAAAGACAGGTGTTAATGAAGCTAATCTTGTAGCCACTATGCAGGAGTATGCGGCAATGCAGGCTGTAGGTAAGGACAGCGAGTTCGGTAGAAAGAGTATGGAAGTACCTCTGACCAAGCCTCCGTATTTTGCAGGTAAAGCAAAGCCTGCAGTACATCACACAATGGGCGGTGTAAAGATAAATAAGGAAACTCAGGTGCTAAAGGAAGACGGAAGTGTCATTCCGGGATTCTTTGCGGCAGGTGAGGTCGTAGGTGGAGTACACGGTGCCAACAGACTTGGCGGAAACGCTGTTACAGATATAGTAGTATTCGGCAGAATCGCAGGTGACAGTGCGAACAAGTACGTGCTTGACAACGGTGGAAACACTGAGAGAACTATCACGGCACAGACTGAAGATGCAAACTTTGTAGCCAAGGATATAAAGACCAAGCTTAAGGACGGCTCATATAAGGGCAGCGCGAAGGGCTTCGGAGGTGATATAGAAGTTACATTCACAGTCAAAAAGGGTATAGTAAACGACCTGGAGATTTCAGGTCCTAAGGAGACAACCGAAATAGGCGGTAAAGCTATCAACAAGATCAAAAAAGGTATGCAAAAGAGCGGTAAGTTCGAAGTTGACAATGTTTCAGGCGCATCCGTAACATCTAAAGGAATTACAGATGCTATAAATAATGCCAAGCTACAGTAGATAAATACAAAGTCGATATCCAAAAGGGTATCGGCTTTTTTACAATTCTTTACTATAAACATAAAAATTTATAAAAAATAATAGAAAAAAAAACGGCTTTATGCTAGTATTTATGTATTAGAATAGATTTTACACCGATTATATTTAGGGGGACGAATGCTGATTACTAGAGAAATGGACTATGCAGTAAGAGTGGTAAGGGCGTTAAAAGACGGTACAAAGGTTTCCGCATCTGAGGTTGCAAAGAAGGAGCATTTACCACAGGCCATTACATATAAGGTACTGAACAGTTTACTGAAGTCAAAACTTATAGGGAGTATGAGAGGAGTCAACGGAGGCTACTACTTTAAATGTGATTTATCCAATACGACACTGTATGATATTTGTGTTGCATTGGGTGAAGATATGAGTATAACGGAATGTATCAGAGAAGGATATGACTGTATAAACAACAGATGTGGAGAATGTATTTTGAACAAGGAATTTAACAGAATACAGAGCTCACTTAACAGAGAACTACAGATGACTACTTTGGATAAGCTTTTATAGGTTTATCCTTTTTTAAACAGAAAAGATTGTAAAAAATATAAATATTTAGATGAATAATAAAAAATATAATTTCAAATATATGAAACAGTGATACAATTATTAAAGATGTTTTAATGAGGAGGTAGTATATGATAAAAGAAGTGTTTTTAGCCGGCGGTTGCTTTTGGGGCGTGGAAGGCTACTTTAAAAGAATTGAGGGGGTTAAGGGTACTACCTGCGGATATGCCAACGGCAGGACCGAAAATCCAAGTTATGAGGACGTGTGCCGACATGATACGGGGCATGCGGAGACTGTGAAGGTGGATTTTGATGATGAGGTCATCAGTCTTGAAGATTTGCTTATATATTATTTCAGGATAATTGATCCTGTCAGTGTGAATAAGCAGGGCAATGATGTGGGAACACAGTACAGAACCGGAATATATTATACGAATGAGAGTCAGCTGCCTGTGATAAAGGCCGCTATAGAAAGAGAGCAAAGAAAGTACAATGAAAAGATTGCGGTTGAAGTGTTGCCGATAGAAAACTTCTACAGTGCGGAGGATTACCATCAGGACTATTTGGATAAGAATCCGAACGGCTACTGTCACATTAATTTGGATTTGGCATATGAACCGATAGTAAGAAGTGAAAAATATAAAAGAAAAAACGATGAGGAACTTAAGAAGAGTTTGACGCCGCTTCAGTATGATGTCACTGTGAATGCGGCTACGGAGAGACCTTTTGACAATGAGTTTAATTCAAACTTTGAAAGAGGTATCTATGTGGACATCACATCAGGTGAGCCGCTGTTTTTCTCTACAGATAAGTTTGAGTCGGGTTGCGGCTGGCCGAGCTTTTCAAAGCCGATACAAAAGGATCTGGTGAAATACAGTGAGGATTTAAGCCTTGGCAGAAGAAGGATTGAGGTCAGAAGTAATGTGGCCGACGCGCATCTGGGTCATGTATTTGATGACGGTCCGAGTGAGCTTGGAGGTCTAAGATACTGTATCAATTCGGCTGCGCTTCGTTTCATTCCTCTTGATAAAATGGACGAAGAGGGCTACGGATATTTGAAAAAATATGTAGAATAACAAAAATACTGAAAGAAGCTTCACTTAGATTTAAAGGTGAAGCTTTTATTGTGATAGTTTTGTATAAAATATTTGTAAAATATATATGAAAATATGGATAAAAGAAGTGAACCTGCCGGTGTTTTGAAATGAATTTGCAATAAATTTTCCTTGTAAAAAGAATATTAAAATGTTAGTCTTAACAAAGAAAAGTAAAGGGGAGAGATATGACTGACAATTTTAAGTACGGGGAAGAGACTAGTATAGAAAATACAGGTGAGAAGAGGGCAAACTTCTCAGGCGGACTGGGTTATATATTGGCTGTTGCAGGATCTGCGGTGGGACTTGGTAATATTTGGCGGTTTCCGTATTTGGCTGCAAAGTACGGCGGCGGAATGTTTTTGCTTACATATCTGATACTGACATTGACATTCGGGTATGCAATGATTATGTCCGAGACTACCATAGGCAGGATGACAAAAAGAAGTGCTATAGGCGCGTTCAATTATTTTGGAAACAGCAAGATTTTAAAAGTGGGCGGCTTTATAAATGCGATAGTACCGGTGCTGATAGTGCCTTACTACAGTGTTATAGGTGGTTGGGTCGTAAAATATCTTGTAGAGTATATAAAGGGCAATGTGGACGGACTTGCAGCCGACGGGTATTTTGGCAGTTTTATAGGCGATACAAAGGTGGTTTTCTTTTGGTTTGTGATATTTGCTCTTGCAACCTTTGTAGTAATACTTGGAGGCGTGGAGCAGGGAATTGAGAGGGTATCAAAGATAATGATGCCTCTTCTTATAATACTTGCGATAGTGGTAGCGCTGTATTCGGTTACAAGACCGGGTGCGATGGCAGGTGTGAAGTATTTCTTTGTACCTAATTTTCACAATTTTTCACTGATGACTGTGGTTGCGGCACTTGGACAGATGTTTTATTCACTTTCTATAGCAATGGGTATTTTATATACCTACGGTTCATATCTGACAAAGGATGTGGATGTGGAGATTTCCACTTCCAGAGTGGAGATGGTGGATACAGGAGTGGCGATGCTTGCAGGACTGATGGTTATACCTGCCGTATTTGCTTTCTCAGGCGGTGCCCCTGATAAGCTTAAGGCCGGACCTTCACTTATGTTCATTACACTTCCTAAGGTGTTTGAGAGTATGGGTGCAGGAAGGATTGCAGGTATAGGATTTTTCTTACTTGTGCTTTTGGCGGCTCTTACCAGTGCCATTTCGCTTGTAGAGACAAGTATTTCCACATTCTGTGATGAACTTAACTTAAGCAGAAACAAATCCGTTATTTTGATGGCTGTTATAATGGTATTTGTAGGCGGCTCATCGGCTGCAGGTTACGGTATATTTGATTTTGTAAAGATTTTTAAAATGCCTATTTTGGATTTCCTTGATTTCCTTACCAACTCTATAATGATGCCGATAGCGGCTCTTGCCACCTGCTATCTTGTGGTAAAGATTATCACATTGAAAAAAATTGCGGCGGAAATATCATATTCTTCTGCATTTAAGAGAAAAAGTATGTATAATATAGTAATGAGAGTGTTTGCACCGGTATTTTTGATTATTATATTGGTTAGCGCCATACTCAATACTTTGGGAGTTATCAGTCTGTGATTTAGCTTTTGAAGTGTAATAAAAGAATGGAGTTATGTGATGAAGAATTGGGATGTAGTTGCATTGGGCGAGCTTTTGATTGATTTTACACCGGCAGGTCTTTCACCTGCAGGAATGAAGCTTTTTGAGCAAAATCCGGGCGGTGCGCCTGCGAATATGCTGACCGCGGTATCAAGATCGGGTCTTAAGACGGCGTTTATCGGGAAAATAGGTGCGGATATGCACGGAGATTTTTTGAGAAGTACATTGGAGGGTGTGCCTATTGATACAAGCGGTTTGATTACCGACCCTTCGGTATTTACAACTCTTGCATTTGTAAGCCTTTCTATAACGGGAGACAGGGGATTTTCTTTTGCAAGAAAGCCTGGAGCGGATACAAGGCTTTCCATAGATGAGATAAATAAGGATATGCTTGCAGATACAAAGATTTTCCATGTGGGTTCACTTTCACTTACGGATGAGCCTGCAAGAACTGCCACATTTGAAGCTGTAAAGATTGCAAAGGATGCAGGTGCAATTATATCCTATGACCCGAACTACCGTGCTCCGCTTTGGGAGAGTGTGGACAAGGCCATGGAGATGATGAGACTTATGGTACAGTTTGCAGATATGATGAAGATATCGGATGAGGAGACAGCGCTTTTGACGCCTTTTGGCGATCCTCTTGAGGCAGGAAAGTATCTGATAGAAAACGGAGTAAAGCTTGCCGTAGTGACTCTTGGAGCTAAGGGTGCGCTGGTTGTATCGGCTTCAGGATATGTGGAGGTGCCGGGATTTAAGAGTACGGTTGTCGACACCACAGGTGCCGGAGATTCGTTCTGGGGCGGACTTTTGGCAAGATTTTTGAGTGAAGATGTGAGCCTGGAAGATATTACCACAAGTCAGATGTATGATATTGCAAGGTACGGAAATGCGGTTGCAAGTTTGTGTGTGGAAAAAAGAGGCGGTATTGTAAGTATCCCTACATTTGAAGAAGTTGTAGAGAGGTTGAATAAATGAAAAAAATAGATGTTGCGGTTATTATGGCAGGGGGAAAGGGTAGCAGACTTCGCAGTATAACAAATGA
>CAUQKD010000145.1:0-6511 GCA_963518365.1 uncultured Lachnoanaerobaculum sp.
GGGTACCACTTTGCTTTATGGTAAGGATTATATCACAGAGAGATTAAACGGACTTGATTTTAAGATAACTCCGTTCTCATTCTTCCAGACCAATTCCAAGGGAGCGGAGGTTTTATACAATGTTGCCGGAGGGTATCTTGGAGATACGGAAGGTAAGTCCGTATTTGACCTGTATTCAGGTACAGGAACCATTGCACAGCTTTTGGCACCGAAGTCTGAAAAAGTCTACGGTGTGGAAATCGTTGAAGAGGCTGTGGAAGCCGCCATAGAAAATGCAAGGAAAAACGGTCTTGACAACTGTGAATTTATAGCCGGTGATGTATTAAAGGTTGTGGATACATTAGGGTTTAATCCGGATATCATTATACTTGATCCTCCAAGAGACGGAATACACCCGAAAGCATTGCCGAAAATACTTGAATTCGGTGCAAAAAAAATAGTGTACATATCCTGCAAGCCTACATCATTTGTGAGAGACCTTAAGATAATGGAAGCCGCAG
Source organism: uncultured Lachnoanaerobaculum sp. (assembly GCA_963518365.1). Lineage (GTDB taxonomy): Bacteria > Bacillota > Clostridia > Lachnospirales > Lachnospiraceae > Lachnoanaerobaculum. The sequence goes on from CAUQKD010000145.1 coordinate 501, forward strand.
GCTACAGAATGGAAAAATGCGTGGGAGTAGACATGTTCCCAAACACAGTTAACTGTGAGGCAGTTGTTATGCTGTCACGACCGTAGGGAAGCGAGAGCATTACAAACTGCCAATGTGATAGTGAAAAATAGTGAAAAAATAGTGTAAATTTAGTGAAAAAAGGGCTGTGTAAATATTTGAATTATTTGAGGGGAAAATATATTGAGTTTATAGTCTAAACAGGATATAAATGGAGTGTATATGAAACTATTAACAATTGATGAGATAATATCTTCGATTCTTGATGAAACTAAGGGGCTTGATGAAGAGATAACTGACGGAATGATTCTCAAAGAAGAGAATATTCCATATTCAAGCCTTGATAAAGTAAGACAATTGCTGAAAATAGAATATTTAGATCAGGTATTCTCGGATTATATTTTAAAATATAACTGGGGTAATGTCGGGTTTTTAAGTTATCAATTTGGCAATAATGATGAGATGGGACTTGATTGGTTAATAAATAGAAATCTCGAATACAGTGATTATCATATTTTACAAAAAGAAGACATTATTATTATTGCAAATGGAGATCCATATACTATTCTGTTTGAATGTAAAACAGGAAAGATATATGCAGTTACAAGTGATATGCGCTATGATAATAAAATACAAATCGCTTCAGACTTTGAAGAGTTGATCAAAGCTATGGGAACAGGTCAATATAGCCTTTGGATGAATATCGAAAAAGATTTTATTGACTTGATGAGTAGTATAGTTACAGAGGAAGGTCTTGACTTTTGGAAGGATTTTGTTGGATTGTATTAGACAGATAAATAAATCAAGACGGAAATTTCACTAAAAATTTTTGTAGAAAGGAAATTCCTTTATTTTAAAAAGAATATCGGATTGTGCGGATATGAAAATAATAGAAAACAATATGGTTTTTGCATTTGACGGGAAAAATAAATGTGTAGCGGAAGTTGAGGACGGTGAAACTCTGATTTTTCGTACACATGATTGCTTTGACAATCAGCTAAGTGAAGAAGGTTCATCAATCGGTAACCTGAATTGGGATTGTATCAATCCGGCTACAGGACCTGTTTATGTAAAAAACGCTCTTGCAGGTGATGTACTGAAGGTTGAAATACTTGGCATCAGACTTGAAAACCAAGGTGTGATGTGCGCGCTGCCTGATAACGGCGTACTTGGTTCTTTGGTAAAAGAAGAGTCTGTAAAGCGCTTGAAGGTTGAAGATAACAAGGTTTATTTTAATGAAAATATTGTATTTGATGTAAATCCTATGATTGGAGTAATAGGTGTAGCACCAAGGAGCGGAGCTATAAATTGCGGTACACCGGGTAATCATGGCGGAAATATGGATAATAAGAGAATAGCAAAAGGCGCGACTCTTTATTTTCCGATATTCCATGACGGAGCAATTTTTTCATTAGGAGATGTACATGCGGCCATGGGAGACGGTGAAATAATGGTCAGCGGAGTGGAAATTTCAGCTGATGTTACGGTAAGACTGTCTGTAATAAAGGGTGTAAGTATTGAGACACCGATGCTTGAAAACGATGATATCTGCGGTGTAATCTATTCTCACGAAGAGATTGGAAAAGCGGTATTTCATGCGGTAAGAATTACAAATGAGATAATGCAAAAGGAACTGGGATTGTCATTTAATGATGCCGGTATGTTAATCAGTGCGGTCGGAGACTTGAGATTTTGTCAGGTGGTGGACCCTGAGCGTACGGTAATGATGTGTATACCGAAAAATATACTGAGTAAGTTGTTTTAATAGTATAAGAACTGCGCTTATCACCACGGACGATTTGAGAGGAAAACTATGGCAATAGATGGAGTAAAGATAATAGACAGTGACGACGCCTATGATATTTATAACGATATTGTGGAGCGCTATAAAGACGGCACAGATGTAGATATTATCAAAAAAGATTGGCTGAATGAGGAGAGCAATTTTTGTACCGATGAGCTATATACGGAAATATATTGGACAAGTTTTGCCTATGCACTTTGGAAGATAGGAAGTCCGGATGAGGATATAAAAAATAAAGCCTTAGATCTTATATCAAAAGGTGCAAGCGAGCTTTGGAACGAAATAGATGAAAAGGCTCTGAAAAAAAGGCAAAAAGCACTTAATAAGCTGGTCGACCAACTTCAAAGTGAGAATCAAAGGCCTGTTAAAAAATATAAGCCTGTAAAAGTAAGGAAGCCTTATTTTGAGCTTGGAGATGTTATATCAATAAAGTTTGAGAATGAATATGGAATGTGTTTTGTCTCAGACCAAGACCTCGAAAGATAGAGTATCATCTGGCCTGCACGAGAACTTTGCAAAAGTCTGAGCCTACAATGGATGATTTTTTGAACAGTCAAATCGCCTATAAAAAAATGAATACTGAAATTGCACTTGAAACAGACAGATGGTTTAATCATAAGGATTTGGGAGAATTATTGCCTCATTTAAAGAAAATCGGGAATGTAAAATTAAAGCCGTATGTTTTTGGTGTTCTGGCAGCTGCAGGCACTCTGGAAGATTTCTTTGATGATATTACCAATGATCCGAGTATTTGGTGTTTTAGAATAATGGATACCAAGGAGCTTATAGAAGATGATATGTTATCAGGCCATGAATAATATCTTACAATAAAAAACGTACCGAATCGGTACGTCTTTTTATTAGTAGCTTGAAAGCTTATCTACATTTTGTATTATCACGATCTTTGTATTGGCATCTACGCCGTTTATAAGCTTTTTCATATAATCTTCAGGGATTCTTATACAACCTGCAGATGATGTATCATTGTCAGTCTTTGTACAGTGGATAAAGATGGCTGAGCCCTTACCCGGTACGGCTTCGGTGTTATAGTTCAGTGCCAAAGCATAGTTGTAGAAAGGATAAGCCGCCTTAAGGTCCTCGGCTGAAGCCCAGTCTTTCTTCACCTTGGAAGTATTTACCCAAGTGTTATAGTAGGCGCTGTTTGAGTCGTCAACCCAGTAGTCACCGTCGCCGATCTTTCTGTATTCAAGCAGGCTTCCCGGATTGTCCTTAAGTCCGAAGGCGAACATAGCATTGAATACGCCTTCAGGAGTCTTTTTATCTCCCTCACTCTTTTGGGTAGATATACCGTTGGTACCGGCGATGCCGTTGACATACCAGTTCTTTGTCCATTTGCCGTCACTTGATTTGGTATAGTCGTTTACGGTCACCTTATTCTTATTGTTCTTATGTCCGACAATAAGTATGATATGATTTGCAGTTTTTGATACGGAAAGCTTTTCCACAGGTAAGGCTGCATAGGCACTTACACTTGTGCTTGCAAGCAGTGTGGACATCACAACAAATGCCGCACATATTTTTTTGATAAGTCTCATATTCTTCCATTCTTTCTTAAAATTTAGTCTGAATACAATTTTATAATGTTTAAAGCGACTTAGTCAATCGAAAAAGAAAAAATTAATATTTGTTTCATAGAATGTAAAAAACAGATGCATATTTTACTGTAATGTGGTAACATACTAAAGTATAAGGAGAGGCAATATATGTTAAATACTATAACTGACTTTTTGGGAAAGATTGACAATTTCGTTTGGGGCTTGCCGCTTATCATTTTGATTTTGGCAACAGGACTGTTTTTGACTGTAAGACTTAGAGGCTTGCAAATAAGAAGATTTCCTCTTGCAATCAGATATATGTTTTCTTCAGACGAGGAAGACGGAAGCGGTGAAGTATCAAGTTTTGCAGCGCTTTGTACGGCACTTTCAGCTACGATAGGAACCGGAAATATTGTAGGTGTCGCAACGGCAATAGTTTCAGGCGGTCCCGGAGCATTATTTTGGATGTGGATGGCTGCCATTGTAGGAACCGCAACAAAGTATGCGGAATGTCTGCTTGCGGTAAAGTACAGAGTTGTAGAAAAGGACGGACATATAATAGGTGGACCTTTTTACTATATTGAGAACGGAATGGGAAAGCAATTCAGATGGCTTGCAAAGATTTTTGCCGTTTTCGGTATAATGGTCGGACTCTTCGGTATAGGTACTTTTACACAGATAAACGGTATTACAAGTGCTGTAGGCAATTTTTTTGATGCTGACAGTGTACATTATATAAATCTGTTCGGAAGAGATTATTCTATTACAATTGTTATCTCAGGTATTATACTTACCGTATTTGTGGCACTTGTTTTGATCGGCGGATTAAAAAGGATATCAAATGTAGCGCAGGTTGTAGTTCCTTTTATGGCAATTGTATATGTTTTTGTGGTCCTTATTATACTTGGATTAAACATTACAAAGATACCTGCCGCATTGGTAGAGATAGTGGAGGGAGCATTCGGACTGAGAGCCTTTGGAGGAGGTATGTTCGGAGCCATGATTGTTGCTATGCAAAAGGGAATTGCAAGAGGTATTTTCTCAAATGAAGCCGGACTTGGAAGTGCGCCGATTGCAGCGGCTGCGGCACAGTCTAAGGAAGAAGTTCGTCAAGGGCTTATATCAATGCTTGGAACTTTTATAGATACTATTATTATATGTACAATGACAGGTCTTTCCATAGTTATCACAGGTGCATGGAATATGGGACTTGAAGGTGTAGCTGTCACTACAAAGGCATTTCAGATGGGATTGCCTTTCCCCGACAAAGTGGCGGCTTTTATACTTATGATATGTTTGGTGTTCTTTGCTTTTACCACTATTTTGGGTTGGGATTATTATTCAGAGAAATGTCTTGAATATATAATAGGAAATAAGCCTAAGGCAATTACCGCATACAGATGGATTTATATTGCCTGTATTTTTATCGGACCTTATATGACCGTTCAGGCGGTTTGGACTATAGCCGATATATGTAACGGACTTATGGCAATACCTAACCTTATAGCTTTGATTGCACTAAGCGGGGTAGTGGTCAGTGAGACGAATTCCTTCTTTGAAAGAGGTGTACATAAGCAACTTAAATAATTTTTAGCGGCGGCTAAAGGCTGCCGCAGGAAAAACAGCTTGAAAGAAGTGTACATTTGTTGTATACTTTTTACATTGTGGAAATTCAAATAGCAGTTCTCTTAGTTAAATGGATATAACGATAGCCTCCTAAGCTGTAATTGTGGGTTCGATTCCCGCAGGGAACATTTTTGGCGGTAATGACTTGTGATAAATGCTTGTCATTATCGTTTTTGTTGTATATAAAAGTCTGATTTTTATTGAATAACTATTTATTATATGAGAGAATAATAGCGAACAGTCAAGTTTAATCTTGATTATAAAAGCAAAGATAAAAACGCAATGTACATTTATTGTGCTATAGCCGGTAGGTAGCCCGGCAGTCCTATAATTATATAGGGTAAGTAACCTGCCCCTCCGGGTTGTCCGTTCTTTGTAAAGAAATTGGAGGGATGGCGATGAATGATATAAATGTCAAATTAACTGTATTTTTTGAAAATCCGTTTTGGGTAGGTGTGTTTGAGCATGTTGAAAACAACTTTCTTGTTGTATCAAAAGTAACTTTCGGTGCAGAGCCTAAGGGCTATGAGGTATTAGACTACATAATAAAAAATTACTATAGTTTGGTATTCTGCCCTGCCGTTCACACAAAGATAAAGAAAAACAAAACAAATCCGAAGAAAGCTCAACGCGATGTAAGAAAGCAGATGCAAGTATCCGGTATAGGAACAAAATCACAACTTGCATTAAAATCGCAACATGAACAGAATAAGAAGGAAAGTAAGGTAAGAAGGCGAGAAGAAAAAGAGGCGGATGTGCTTAAGAGATTTTTATTAAAACAGTATAAGAAAAGAAAAAAACATAAGGGACATTAATATTAAGTACAAGTATTTGTAGGTGAAAGCGGGTGTTTATATGTATGAAGATGAGAAGACAAAGCTTCAAAAAATTATTGATGACAGTAACAATATAGTGTTTTTCGGTGGGGCAGGTGTGTCTACCGAAAGCGGTATTCCGGATTTTAGAAGTGCGGACGGACTCTACCATCAAAAGTATAAGTACTCTCC
>CAUQKD010000146.1:0-6454 GCA_963518365.1 uncultured Lachnoanaerobaculum sp.
TTTTGATGGATGCCAATGCAAAGCACTATGCGGCAAAGCTCGGTGATGTGGGTGAAGATGTAAAAAGAATACAGAGTCGTCTATACGAGCTCGGTTACCTGGCATCTGCCGATATGATAACAGGTACATATGATGAAAAGACTCAGGAAGCCGCACTTAAGCTTCAGCAGATAAATCAGCTCTCAGAGGACGGTAAGGTGGGAAGTGAGACCATGAATTTGCTTTATTCGGATGAAATAAAAGCAAATACGCTTTCACTCGGCGAACACAGTGAGGTGGTTCAGGCAATACAAAACAGATTGTTCCAGCTCGGATACCTTACATCAAGCCCTGACGGTAACTACGGTAGCGATACGGAGCTTGCCGTAAGAACATTCCAGTCAAAGAACGACCTTGTAGTGGACGGTTACCTTGGACCTTCCACAAGAGCAGTCATCCTCTCAAGTGATGCAAAGGCAAACGGACTTGTACTGGGTGACCAGAATGAGCAGGTAGCAAGACTTCAGTCTCTCCTTGCCAAGGCGGGATATTTAAACGAGTCAAATGCTACAGGATACTTCGGTGAGATTACAGAGGCCGCACTGAAGAGATTCCAGAGTAATAACGGTATTGATGCTGACGGTAGAGCCGGAGCACAGACATTTGCAAAGCTGAATTCGGACGGACTTAGAGGACCTTCAAAGAATGATTCCAAGTCAAACAAATCCGAAAAGAGCGGCAAGTCAAGCGGCGGTTCATATTCAGGCAGTGTAGGAAATATGATAAGCATCGCATCTTCAAAGATAGGAAGTCCTTATGTTTGGGGTGCAAAGGGCTCAAACTCATTTGACTGTTCAGGCTTTGTTTATTGGGTTCTAAAGCAGATGGGTGTAGGACAGTCCTATATCACATCTTCAGGCTGGAGAAATCCGGGAAGATATACAAGAATAAGTTCCTTCTCAGATATACAGGCAGGAGATATCGTGGTGGTTTCAGGCCACGTAGGAATAGCCGCAGGCGGCGGTGAGATCATAGATGCTTCATCTTCAAGAGGTAGAGTAAAGAGAAGCGGTATGTCAAGCTGGTGGAGAAACAACTTCATAGTAGCTTGGAGAATATTCTAATATTAAAAGGTTGTTGCAAAGATTGCGACAACCTTTTTGTGTAGCTAAAAGCGTCGCTGTTATGTTATTATACAGAGTATATTTCTATATAAAATACATAATAACAGGAGGGTTGTATGAATAAGACAGCCATCAAAAACTTTGCAATACAGGCAAGAAATAAGCTGATTGCCGATATAAGCTACCGTGCAGGACTGATGGGAATAAGTGAAGATGGAATAAGCGAGGCACTGCCGCAGTCTACACCGGGTACGGAGTTTTATGATATAGGAACCGATACACCATATTCTATAAGTGGAGATGTTATAGCTCAGAGAAGAAAGCTTGTAGAAGTCATTCGTCAGAAAGAAAGAGACAGTGATTATGCTACGGCATATAAATATATTATTGAAGAAGTAGCATATACATGGTTCAATAGATTGATTGCTATACGCTTTATGGAAGTAAATGATTACCTACCTTCTCGTACGCGTGTGCTTTCGTCAATCAAAGGCAGGATCGAACCTGATATTATTGCAAGTCCTTTTGAAACAGGTTTTGAATTTACAGACGAAGAAAAAGAAAAAATCATACAATTAAAGACAGATAATCAACTTGATAAGCTTTTTTGTATTCTCTTTATCAAACAGTGCAATGCATTGAATGAGAAGTTGCCTGCACTATTTGAAAAGACAAATGATTATACGGAGCTGCTTTTGAATATTTCCGTTATTGATCAGGATGGTGTAGTGTATAAGCTCGTTCATGGTATATCGGAGGATGACTTCAACATAGAAAAAGGCGGACAGGTAGAGATTATAGGATGGCTGTATCAGTATTATAATACGGAGCCGAAGGCTGAGGTATTTGGAAGGCCTTCAGGAACAAAGATAAAAAAAGAGGATGTTCCTGCTGCAACACAGCTGTTTACACCTGATTGGATAGTCAGATATATGGTGGAAAACAGCCTTGGCAGATTGTGGGTGGAAGGACATCCGAACGATGAGCTTAAGTCAAATTGGAAATACTATTTGGAAGAAGCAAAACAGGAGCTTGATGTAGAAGAGAAACTGGCGGAAATCAGAAAAGAATATGCCGGACTGAATCCTGAGGATATAAAGATCATTGATCCATGTATGGGAAGCGGACATATTTTGGTATACGCATTTGATGTACTTATGCAGATATATGAAAGTGCAGGATACGGACAAAGAGATGCCGCAATAAATATTTTAAAGAATAATATCTACGGTCTTGATATAGATGACAGAGCATTCCAGCTTTCATACTTTGCTGTAATGATGAAAGCAAGGCAGTATAACCGCAGAATCTTAAACGGGGAACACAGACCGAATTTATATTCCATAGAGGAAAGCAACAGTATTAACAGGAATCATCTGAAATATTTCGGCATGAGCCTAAGTGAGGCTGACAGAGAGAAGGCATTATCTCAGTTGAACTCATTACTTGATACTTTTATTGATGCCAAAGAATACGGTTCAATACTTACGGTGGAAGAGTATGACTTTGAGCTTTTGGAAAGATTTGTCTCCGACAGCGAACCGACCGGACAGATAAATTTGGAAACAGTGGGTATAGAAGATACAAAGGAAGCCCTGTTACAGCTGATAGCACAGGGAAAAGTGCTGGGACAGAAATATTGGGTTGCAGTCACAAATCCACCGTATGCTGCCGGCAGTAACCTGAGTATGAAAGTCAATAATTATTTGAAAAAGAATTATTCTGACAGTAAGTCGGATTTATTTGCTGTATTTATTGAGCGTTGTGGACAGATGATAGTAGATAAAGGCTATCAGGCGATGATTACACAACATAGTTGGATGTTTATTGATAGTTACGAAAGTCTAAGACATAGTATATTAAAAAAACAATTTATAAGCTTGCTGCACTTAGGTATTAAAGCTTTCGAGGAAATAGGGAATGATATAGTTCAGACATGTTCTTTTGTTATTAAACAAAGTTATGAAAAGGACTATAGATCAAAGTTCGTAAGGTTAGTTGATTGTAAAAATTTCAAACAAAAAGAAGAAGAATTTTTAGCTGGTAAATATCAAATTATTAGAGAAAGTAATGTGTTTGAGAATATACCAGGTGTTCCAATAGCATATTGGGTCGGAAACCAGTTTATTAAGAATTTTGAAAAAAACACATATATAGAAAACTATGGAAAAATAACTGGTTCACAGAATATTACAGGTGATAATGATAAATATCTTCGTCTATTTTGGGAAGTTGATTCAAGGAATGTGGGGAAAAGATGGAGATTTTATGCTAAAGGAGGAGATTACAGACAGTACTATGGTAACCTGCTATTTGTAGTTGATTGGTCAGAAGATGGAAGAAATTTTTATGCTAATAACAAGACCTCAAATTTATTGGGAGAGGAGTTCTGGTATAAACAAGGTATAACTTATTCAGCTATTACAAGTAGAGGAACTGGCTTTAGATATTTACCAGAGGGATGTATTTTTGATAAAGGAGGTCCAGCGATTAATATATCTACAGATGATATTACGGAAATTATTGCTTTATTAAATACTAATGTCGCAAAATATTATTTTTGGGTATTTAATCCTTCTATTAATCTACAGGTAAAAAACATAAAAAATTTTCCTGTTATTTTAACAAAAGATGAAAATGTTATTAATATGGCACATCTAAACTTAGATTATTGCCGTAAAGATTGGGATTCTTTCGAGACTTCATGGGATTTTAAATATCATCCATTTGTAATAAAAAATACAAATATAATAGATGAATTATCAATTGAAATGCATTATAAATACTGGTTAGAAGAGTGCAAACAACGCTTTGACAAACTTAAGGCTAACGAAGAAGAACTCAATCGTATTTTTATACACATTTATGGTTTAGAGGATGAGTTAACATCAGAAGTGGAAGAGAGAGATGTAACTGTACGACATGCGGAAATAAAGAGAGATATTAAGTCGTTCCTTTCCTACGCTGTCGGCTGTATGTTCGGACGCTACTCATTAGATGCACAAGGACTTGCCTATGCCGGCGGAGAGTGGGATGCGTCAAAGTATACAAGCTTTAAGCCTGTCCTTGACAATATTATTCCGATTACGGATGAAGTATACTTGGAAGATGACATTGATATAATTACACGCCTTTGTACTTGGTTAAAGGTGGTCTACAGTGAGGATACTTTGGAAGAGAATCTTGATTTTATTGCAAATGCTCTTGGAAATAAGGGAAATACAAGTCGTGAGATTATAAGAAATTATTTTCTGAATGATTTCTTTAAGGATCATTGTCAGACATATTCCGTTACAGGTTCAGGTAAGAGACCTATTTATTGGCTGTTTGACAGCGGTAAGCAAAACGGATTTAAGGCTCTTATTTACCTTCACAGGTATAATGTAGATACTGTCGGAAATCTTCGTATTGATTATTTACACCGTATGCAACGTATATATGAGAGTGAGATTGAGCGTATGCAGGATACTATAGACCATGTTGCAAATGCAAGGGATGTTGCGGCAGCAAAAAAACGTAAAGAAAAACTGCAAAAGCAGCTAAAGGAATGTCGCGAATATGATGAAAAGATTGCCCACTTGGCACTAAGCCGTATAGAATTGGATCTTGACGACGGTGTAAAGGTAAACTATAGGAAAATCCAAACCGGAGCGGACGGAAAACTCTATGAAGTATTGGCAGATTCAAAGAATATTATGAGTAAAATAGAGAAATAAGTATTTTATAGTATTTATGGAGGTAGACTATGGGAATATTTGATTCATTTAAAAAGAACAAAAAATCAGGTTGGGAAAAGTTTGTAGAAAAGTATAAGCCGGGTAAGGAGCTTGTAAAGCCTTCAGAGCATATAATAGGTGCCTGCAGGAGTGCCGGAGTGGATGAGAGTATCCTTTGGTTTATGGAAAATTATGGTTTCGGTAATTATGGTGACGGCATTATAAAGCTTATAGATCCTGAAGACTATATGGACAGCTTTTATAAATGGCTTGGAAAAGAGGACTATTCGCGAATTCCGTTTATGATGACTGGATTTGGAGATTTGTTTTATTTCAGGAATCTCGGTGACGGCGAATATGACATATCTTTTTTGGATATACACTACAGAAATATTTATGTGGCGGCATATACTGTGGAGGAGTTTGTAGAATATTTTATTGACAGTGAGGTTGAAGAAAAGGTATTAAGGCGTAAACTTTTTGATGAGGCGAAAGCTAAATTTGGAGTTTTGCCTTTAAATGAGATATATTTCTTTGCCCCTGCACTTGTGACAGGAGGTGCACAAGAAATAAAGTATGTCAATAAAGGAGATGCAGCCGTACATCAGAGCATATTGTTTGATTGGGGCTAAGGATTTTGTATTATGTACTTAAAAATAATGTTTTAGATTTGTGATACCATATTTTTTATTAAATCGGTAAATAATTTTAAATAGTATGGAGAAGTTATAATAATGAGAAAAATGAAGAAACGAAAGACTACAATACAAGAATTAAAAGAATCAAGAACAGGTGGGCAAATAGCATTACGTGGCTTTGCTTATCAATTTTTGTATTCTTGCTATGTGATATTGTCTACAAATGATGTCAATACAGTCTTTCATTTAGAGGGTATTGAAGATATTGATAAAATAACAGTTGAAAAAAATTCAAACAAAGAAATGCATATTCAATTAAAATTTTCTACAATAAAACAAAGTGCCGGCTTTTTAAAGAGTGTATTAAAAAATTTTTTAGAAGCGTATCTAATTGATAAGAATAGAGAATTTAAGTTGGTGTATGATTTTGATGTTGCAAATGGAGATTTAAGTAAAATATTATCGAATAAACTTGGCAGCGATTCTAATAATAAATGGAAAAATGTAATTAGTGAGATCAAGGAAGAGAATGCGGAATGGAATTGGAGAGGTTTTTCATATGAAAATTTTATGAAAGTACTCCGGTTTGAAAGAAAGAAAAAGGAGGAGTTATGTGTTGAAATAGAAAAATTGTTGATTGATAATTATGAAATTATGACAGATAACATTGTTATGTATGCAAATGCACTAAAAATTCGTTGCTTAGAGAAGATGGAACAAAGAGGTAGCATCAATAAGGGTGAAGTAGATATATTGATTGCATCGACTACTGATAATATTAGTAAGGGCACAAAAAATCCGGCACATGGTTGGATAAGAAAGGTTAGTTTTGACTATAGTGACATAAAAAACACAGATTTTGATTATTATGAAGGTAAAAAACCAACGTTTAATGATATTTCAAGGGGGTTACCTGTTGAAAGAGAAGTTTTGGAAAGTGAAATTAAAAAATCTATAGATAGTAATAGAATAACTGTAATTAAAGCGTCAAGCGGAC
>CAUQKD010000147.1:0-6436 GCA_963518365.1 uncultured Lachnoanaerobaculum sp.
ACAATAGTGGCTCTGAATATATCACAAAGTGCCGCAATATCCTGCCTTTGTGAAGCGTTTGCCTTAACCTTTATCATAATGATTTCACGGAAAACACTCTTGCCTTCCTCTAAAACCTTGATATCTCTTACATCTTCAAGTTTTCGCAGCTGTTTAACTATCTGATCAAGTGTGTCCTCATCTCCTATAGAAACCACCGTCATTCTTGAAAAACGCGGGTCGGCTGTTTCACCTACAGTGAGTGAGTCTATATTATAGCCTCTTCTTGAGAAAAGACCTGCCACACGACTCAGAACACCTGAAGAATTATCTACAATAAGTGAAAATACTCGTCTCATGTTACCTCCAAATATTTTAAAGTAGTAATAATAGTTTTGACAAAACAATAAAATAAATTGGTTCGCCCTTTACTATAGCACCATTATTATAAATGTCAATTTATTATATAACATAATATCTATAACTATAAGTTATATCATTTGACAACAGCTATAATTTTACCTGTGATCCGCACCGAAATCAATAGCGGATAAATCATATCTTTGTGGCTCGTTATCATCATTTAACTCATAAGCATAAAGAATGGTTCTGGTATCGTCACCTTCATATGAGCAGGTGATAAAGGACCATATTTTATCAATGCCGCTTGAAGGAATATCTCTGAACTTACATTTTTCAGTCATCCTGTCAACATAGTTGTGGAAATAGTCCATATCGTCAAAATATGTCTGCCTTCTCTCAGGAGCGGAGTCCGAATAAAGCGCTGCAAAGGTCTTAAGCCTATATGTCTTATCAGGTGTATAAATATATATCATCCTATGTTCTTTAAAAAAGTTTTCATCCTTAAACTTTGTTATATCTGTGAACATCTTGCCGTCTTTCATATGGTGGCCGTAGATGATATTGTTGAGCGTTGAAAAATCGGAATTACTGTATCCGTCCATATATACCGAATAATAGGATTCCTTATGGTTTATATCGTGGTGCAGATAGTACTCAATATCGTATTCCTTCCATAGTATAGGATAATCAATAACTGTACCAGGGATATATACCCAGGCTATAACATCAGGGTTTGTAGCCTTAAGTGAATCAAAATCTATCTTTCTTTTATAATTTTCATCTGTTTCATATGCCTTTGTAGGCGGCATCGTGGTAGTTTCTTCCACAGTGGTGGTAGCCTCCGTTGTAGTTTCCGGCTCCTTTTTATTTTTTCTATTTGAAAATATGACGGCAATCATGATAAGCAATACGGCGAATGCCAAAATAGGTAATAAAATTTTCTTTTTCATATATCTCCTAACGACTTTTAGGTAGAAGTATAGCATTTTTTTTTAGTATTGTATATAAATATTATGATTTTGATTGATTTAAAAAATAACCTCTACTATAATTAGTGAGAAGACGGAGGAAGAAGATGGAAGATTTGAATTTGAATCAGAGAGAAGAAACTATACTGGATAAGAGGGCGGTATTTATTTTATCCTTTTTTATACCGGTTTTTATAATGGTATTGATATTTGTGCAAAGAGGTATATTTCCCTTTGGAGATGAGAGCTTTTTAAGAACTGATATGTATCATCAGTACGCTCCGTTTTTCTCGGAATTTAAATATAAGCTGAGCCACGGAGGTTCACTGCTATACAGCTGGGACCTTGGTATGGGTATCAACTTTTCGGCACTGTACGCGTACTATCTGGCAAGTCCGCTCAATTGGCTGATTGTACTTTGCCCACAGGCGTATGTTATAGAGTTTATGACATATATGATTGTGGCAAAGATAGGTCTTTGTGGGCTTAGCTTTACATATTATTTATCAAAGCATTCCACAAAGAAAAAATCCGGAATAGTCTTTTTTGGAATATTTTATGCACTTTCAGGATATATTGCTGCGTACAGCTGGAATATTATGTGGCTTGACTGTATAGTGTTGTTCCCTTTAGTATGTTTAGGTCTTGAAAGCCTTGTAAAGAAAAACAAGGGATTTTTATATGCTGTAAGCCTCGGTATATGTATACTTTCAAACTACTATATTTCCATAATGATATGTCTGTTTATGGTTATATATTTTATATCCTTACAGATACTTAAGCCTGACAACAATTTTAAAAAGTTTATCATAACATCAGTACAGTTTGCGGTATTTTCATTGCTTGCAGGAGGATTAAGCGCTTTGGTGCTTTTACCTGAGATATATGCTCTGAAGCTTACCGCATCGGGAGATTTCAACTTCCCTACAACATTTGAATCATATTTTTCCATATTTGATATGATTGCAAGACATATGGGAAATGTACAGATAGAGATAGGTCTTGACCATTGGCCTAATATTTACTGTGGAGTCGGAGTATTCTTGTTTGTACTGCTTTATTTGTTGAACAAAAAGATCGGTAAAAAGGAAAAAGCGGTATATACTACATTGCTTGTATTTTTCCTTGCAGGATTTTCTATAAATGTACTTAATTATATCTGGCACGGACTTCACTATCCGAATTCACTTCCTGCCAGACAAAGCTTTATATATATTTTCCTTGTGCTTTTTATGTGTGCAAAAGCATATGACAGACTTGAGGAAAATACCGCAAGAGATCTTTTTATTGCTTTTGGTATAAGCATGGGTTATATACTCTTGGCGCAAAAGATAGTGAACAACGAAGACTTCCATTTTGCGGTATTTTATGTAGCGATGATTTTTATCTCTTTATATGCGATACTCACATATATGTATATAAAGAAGAGATTTTCAACTACAAGCTTATTTTTATTTGCACTTGCTCTGGTAGTGGTAGAGTCAAGTATAAATATGTCTGTAACCAGTGTAACTACAATAAACAGAAGCAATTATATAAATGACAATAAGGATGTAAGAGCACTTGTAGCAAAGCTTCCTAAGGATGAATTTTATCGTATAGACAAGGTGGACAGAAAGACAAAGGATGACGGAGCATGGATGAACTTCAGATCGGTATCCATATTTTCATCAACCGCCAATGCGTCACTTTCAGACCTGTTTGAGAAGCTTGGAAATGAAGCGTCTACAAATGCATACTCCATCACAGGGGAGACGCCTTTACTTGATATGCTCTTTAGTGTAAAGTATGCAATATATACAGGTGAGACAAGGAATGCAAATATTTCATTACTTGATGTTTCAGGTAACAGCTATCTGTATGAAAACCCTTATACATTGCCGCTTGGATTTATGGTGGATGAAAGATTCAGTGATGAGTGGAATATAAACTTAGGCGACCCTATAGAGGTGCAAAACGACCTTGCAGCCGTATACGATTTGCCTGATATATTTGAACAGGTTGAGACATTTAATGAATCAAATTCTGTAAACTTTACTACAGATGAAGATGGTGAATACTATGCATATGTGACCAATCCAAGTATTGACGAGGTGGACTTCAGTTTTGGAGACGGTGAAAGCAAGAAGACTTTCAAAAACCTGAAAAGACATTATTTAATGGAACTTGGTACCTTGGATGCCGAAAAGAACGGACATTTTGTAAATAGTGACGATAAGAACAAAGATGAAAATCTTGATGTCAGAGTCTACAGAGTAAACTATGATTCATTAAAGAAGCTTTATTATATTTTGAACACCAATCCGCTTACTTTAAGTAAGATATCGGATACAAATCTTATCGGAAACGTTCATTCGGTAGAAAGCACCACACTTTTTACATCAATTCCTTATGATGAGGGTTGGAATGTATATGTAGACGGAAAAAAGGTTGAGAAGATAAAGCTTTTGGATGCCTTTATCGGTCTTAAGCTTGAAAAGGGTCAACATCAGATAGAGTTTAAGTATCAGACTGTCGGCTTCATAGAGGGTGCAATAATAAGCGGCGCTTCAATAGCGATACTTATTTTGATGTACTTATTTGTAATGTTTAAAAATAACGGCTTTAAGTTCAGAAAAGAAGAGCTTGGACTTAGGGAAGATGAAATAGAAGAGATAGATTTGGACGATGACGACGAGTCGGATGAAGATGATGAAGACGATGAAGAAGATGACGAATCGGACATTGATGACGAATCCGATAACGATGACTTGGATACTGAAAACACAGATAAAGACTTACAGGATGAGTCGGATACTGTAGCAAAGTCAGGTGATGAGGTGTTATCCGAATCCGAAGCCGAGGATTTTAAAAATATAAACACTAAAGACACATCAAGAGATCCGAAGATAGTGGATGTTATGATACATATCGCATCGGCTAATACAAATGATGAAAGTAATAAAGAAGCCGATACAAATAATGACGGCGATGATAAATAATAGAGATTTGGAGAAAATATGAAACTTTGGGGTGGAAGATTTACAAAGGAGACGAATAAACTTGTTGAAAACTTCAATGAGTCACTTTCGTTTGACCACAGATTTTATAAGCAGGATATAAGAGGCAGTATTGCTCATGTAAAGATGCTTGCAAAACAAAATATACTTACAGATACTGAGAGAGATAAAATTATTGAAGGTCTTAAGTCGATAGAAGCGGATATAGATGCCGGAAAACTAAAGTTTGATGACGGCAGTGAGGATATACATTCATTTGTAGAAGCACATCTTATAGAGAGAATAGGTGATACCGGTAAGAAGCTTCATACGGGAAGAAGCAGAAACGATCAGGTGGCACTTGATATGAAACTCTATGTAAGAGATGAGATAGATGAACTTAAGAATCTCTTATATGAACTGCTTAGCGAAGTGCTTCATATAATGGAAGAGAATAAGTCTACATATATGCCCGGCTTTACACATTTACAAAAGGCACAGCCGACCACATTGGCACATCATTTCGGTGCATATTTTGAGATGTTTATCAGAGACTTTGACAGACTGGTTTCCACAAGAAGGAGAATGAATCTTTCACCTTTGGGTTCGGGAGCTTTTGCAGGAACAACATATGATCTTGACAGAGATTATGTGGCAAGCCTTCTTGATTTTGATACCGCCACAAGAAACAGTATGGATTCCGTAAGTGACAGGGATTATCTTTTGGAGCTGTTATCAGATCTTGCTATAATTTCAATGCATTTAAGCCGACTTTCAGAAGAGATTATCATATGGAATACGGATGAGTACAGATTTGTAGAGATGGATGATACCTACTCTACAGGTTCGTCTATAATGCCTCAGAAGAAAAATCCAGATACTGCGGAGCTTATAAGAGGAAAAAGCGGAAGAGTATACGGAAGCCTTATATCACTTCTTACTACAATGAAGGGATTGCCGCTTGCATACAATAAGGATATGCAGGAAGACAAGGAGATGTCTTTTGATACCATAGATACTGTAAAAAGTTTGATAAAGCTTATGAGCGGAATGCTCTCAAGTATGAAATTCAATCATGAGAAAATGGCAAAAAGTGCAAGAGGCGGCTTTACAAACGCTACCGATGCGGCTGATTATCTGGTTAAGAAAAACGTACCTTTCAGAGATGCACATGAGATAGTAGGCAGGCTTGTACTCTACGGTATTGAAAATAACAAGGCGCTGGATGATTTTACCTTGGAAGAGTTTCAAAATATTTCAGAGGTCTTTGATAACGATATTTATGATACAATTTCTCTAAAGACCTGCGTTGAAAAGAGAAATACAAAGGGCGCTCCGGGGCTTAAAGCTATAAATGATGAGATAGAGGCTTCAAGAAAGCTTTTGGAGAGTCTGAAATAATGAAGTTAAAGAAAAATGATATCATTTTGATTATTATTGTACTTATTATAGGTATCGCAGTAGGACTTTATATTTTATTAAATAAAAAGCCCGGCGGAAAGGCGGTTTTAAAGTACGGCAATAATCTAAGTCTGGATATTGATTTGTCAAAAGACAGGGAAATAGATTTGGAGAGCAACGGCATCAAAATACATTTGGATATCAAAAACGGTGCAATTGCATTTGTACACAGTGAATGTCCCGATCATATCTGTGAAAGATTCGGCTATATAAAAAATGTAGGTGAGTCGGCGATTTGCCTGCCGGCACAGGCATCGGTTACTATAGTAAAGTAGGAGAGAAAATGGTTTCAAAAAAGATGCTTGACCTTGGTACAAAGAGGTCGGTTATTAGAGATATATTTGAGTATGGAAGCAAGCTTGCAAAGGAAATCGGAGCAGAAAATGTACTTGATTTCAGCCTTGGTAATCCGAGCACTCCGGCTCCGAGAGAGGTGGCAAATACTATAAGGTATATGGTTGAGGAGCTTTCACCGAGAGAGTACAATAGCTATACTTCATCAGCAGGTGATACCGAGACAAGGCTTGCGGTTGCAAAAAACTTAAACAAACGTTTTTCTACAGACTATAATGAGCAAAATATTTTTATGACCTGTGGTGCAGCAGCTTCACTTAATATTATATTTAAGGCAATTATAGAGTCGGATGATGATGAGATAATAGTAAATATTCCGTACTTCCCTGAATA
>CAUQKD010000148.1:0-6427 GCA_963518365.1 uncultured Lachnoanaerobaculum sp.
TTATTTTTGATTTACATTTTTCTGATGCGCTTTAATCTTTTTCATTGCCCAATCATAATGGCTTGCAGTTGCACTTACAAAGTATGAACCAAGCACACTTCCTCCGACCCATTTATAAACACCTTTTGAAAAGAGTTCTTCATTTGTAAATTTTTCAGCTAACGCTAATACATCACTATGTGATTTATGAACCATTTTAATTGCGTCTTCAAGAGAAGTATTTTGATGTTTCTTCCAAAATTCCACATTCATATCTCCATAAGTTTTCCAGTTATATGGTTCAGGCAAAAATGGTTTTTCTTCTCCCTTTTGATTGGAATGTACCCAATTCAAAATAAGCTGATGCCATTCATAGAGATGGATTAAAACATCTCTTAAGTTTTTATCTCTTTTCCAATGAGCTTCTTTTTTCTTTTCATCTTTTGAAAAATCAAACGGTGTGTTTAACTCTTCCTCTGTCATCTTTGAAATAAGTAAATTTAACTTTTCATAGTTTCCCTTAGCAGCAGTCATTAAATCATTTTTTGTCGTTGGTCTTGGCACAACAAATTCCTCCTATTCAACTGAATATCTTAATATGGTTTTTTGTTTTTCTTCTGATGTTCTGTTTTTATTACTTAGATATATTTCTTTATGAAAATCACCTATTCTTCTAAGATTAAGTTTTCTTGCAAATTCATTCATCCGTTCAAATGATTTTGACTCATCATCATAACTTCCAACATGTAAAATCTGAATGGATTTACCTTCTTCTATTTCTCTAAAACTCATCTCATCATACAATGCATTAGGCTTTTTCTTTTTTATATTCTCAAGTGCCTTTGTGAATATCTCTTGTGTAATAAAATCAGGTTGTTTAATCATCAATGTGTATTCCAGTTTATTTTTATCAAGCTCTTCTCCATTTACTTTTTTCCAAAATCCCTCTAGTGGATATACCGTAAAATCTGCAATCTCGTTATCAGTTTTATTTTTCGTTGCATTTTTAAACAACATTTTAATGGCATAAGCAAGAGAATATAATGCGGATATTCTATCTGAAAAATCTACTTCATTCGGATTGCCTTTACCTTTTACCAAAATAAATTTTTGCTTTGGCACTTCTACAATGACAGGTGTTTGCTTTACACCATAAAGATTCTTTTCTTGTTTTCTCCACTCATATTTCATTATCCGGTCCTCCCTTTACATTTGGTTAATTTATTATACAGGAGGATACTTGACACCATTTGTCATATTATATATTTTTCTGCCATTTTATTTATCATTTCTTTAATCTGCATTCGTATCTCTTTCGGTTCTAATACTTCCGCTCCATCTCCGAAAGAAAAAATATAATTGTATAGGTTATAGTCATTCGTTATTTCTATTTTTGAATATAAATTTCCATCATTATCTTCTATAATTTCTCCGTTTAATTCATCATATACTCGAAAAGCAACTTTACGATCAAACTTAACTTTTATATGCACCGTGTTCTCGTGTGGCATTTCTTTCTTGAGTATTGCATCTTCAAAGCTGTCATCAAACTTTTCAGTATGGATTTCTAAATTCTTTATCCGGGACAATTTGAAATATCTAAAATCATTTCTAAGTAAACAGAAAGCATATAGATACCAGTCCTGACTCTTGAAAAGTAGTCTAACGGGTTTAACTCTTCTACTTGTTTCTTTTTCATTGCTGCTAAAATATGTGAATGAAATAATATTTTTACTTAAAATTGCAGATTTAATATCATTAAACGTTTGTTCATACAGCTTATTGTTTTGCCAATTATTAAAATCAACCTCTATCCAACCGGTATTTTTCATTTTAAAGAGTGCGGAAAGTTTTGTTAGAAGCTCATTCTCATGCTGTATTGCGGTATTATACAATCCTTGAAGAGCTGACATAATTTGTTGTTTCTCGTTTTCAGACAGTAGTAATTTACTAAGAATAAAATCTTCAGCAATTTCTATTCCACCACCTTTTCCTTGCAACGCATAGATGGGAATACCCGCACTGCTAATAGAGTCAATATCTCGATATATCGTCCTGACTGATACCTCAAATTTATCAGCAAGCTCGCTTGCTGTAACTTTTCCCTTTTCTAGAATATAATATAGTATCCTAAACAGCCTATTATCTTTCATCGTCTTAACATCTCCTATAATTATTATATCACAATAACCGGACATACATTGTCATATTTTCATGAAAACTCTTAATCCGCCGAAGATATACTCTAACCACTTCTCCATTGATTATCTAATCATCATTAAGTAGTACTGAAACTGTAGGGAATATAGTTATTCAACATTAATATATGTCACAGAAGTGACACTAAAAAAGAGAAAGATCCAATAAAAACAGAGCCGGCTTTTGCCGGCTCCTCTTATATAGGAAAATACATATTTTGTTTTTATCTTTGTACTCTACCCGAGCCGTCTCCACCTGCAAGGCTCTCAACATCTTCTCTCGTTACGAGGTTGAAGTCTCCCGGAATTGTATGCTTAAGTGCTGAAGCCGCTACGGCAAATTCAAGTGCAGACTTAAAGTCCTTCTTATCGCAAAGTCCGCAGATAACGCCTGCTGCAAATGAGTCACCGCCGCCGACTCTGTCTACAATCGGAGTTACATGGTACTTCTTTGAGTGATAGAACTCTCTTGTAGCTCCGTCCATGATACAAGCCGACCAGTCATTGTTTGAAGCTGAGAAGCTTTCACGAAGTGAGCTTATAACATACTTGAACTTAAACTGATCACACATCTGATTGAAGATGTCCACATAGCCGCTAAGCTCAAGCTCTCCTGCTGTAACATCCGTGTTACCCGGCTTAAATCCGAGAACCTTCTCGGCGTCCTCTTCATTACCGATACATACATCCACATACTGCATAAGATTTGTCATTATTTTCTTTGCTTTCTCCGATGACCAGAGTTTCTTTCTGAAGTTAAGATCTACAGATACTGTAACTCCCGCCTTCTTTGCAGCCTTAAGAGCGGCCTCTGTAAGCTCTGCGGCACTGTCTGAAACTGCTGGTGTGATACCTGTAAAATGGAACCAATCCGCACCTTTGAAGATCTCGTCAAAATCAAACTCGTCAACCTTGGCTGTAGAAATAGAAGAATGTGCTCTGTCATATACTACATTTGACGCTCTCATCGCTGAACCTGTCTCAAGGAAATAGATACCTACTCTCTCACCGCTTCTTGAAATATGCTTTGTGCCTACATTGTACTTGCGAAGAGTTGCAATAGCCGCATCACCTATAGGATTATTCGGTAATGCGCTTACAAAATCCGCATCATGACCATAGTTTGCAAGTGAAACGGCAACATTTGCCTCACCGCCGCCATAGTTGATATCGAACTCATCCGCCTGAATAAACTTCTCATTGTTCGGAGTTGATAATCTGAGCATTATCTCTCCCATTGTAACTACCTTTGCCATAATTTCTCCAATACTATTTTCTTGCTGCCGCTACAGCCTCTACGAACTCTCTTGCCTTTGCAGTTACCGCCGCAAAGTCTCCTGTTTTTGCTCCCTTTGTAAGCGATGAACCTGTACCTACCGCACAAGCACCCGCTTTAATCCACTTGTCTACATTGTCTACATCCACACCGCCGCTCGGCATAAAATCTCCCTGTGGAAGAGGTCCCTTAAATGAGCTGATTGCACCCGGTCCTACAACATTTCCCGGGAATACCTTTATAATATCACATCCTGCTTCAAGTGCTGTAATAGCCTCTGTAGGTGACATTACACCCGGAAGCATCGGTACTCTGTATCTGTTGCAAAGCTTGATTGTCTCCACATTAAGTCCCGGACTTACCACATAGTTTGCACCTGCAAGGATTACCGCTCTTGCCGTCTCAGGATCAAGCACAGTACCTGCACCTATAACTACCTTGTCGTTATTTCTGTACTTATCAGCCATAAACTGTATGAACTCTACAGGATTGCCCTCATCCATAGTCATTGTAATCTCAATAAAATTGATGCCGCCTGCAACTATAGCATCTATTACCTTCTCACCCTGCTCTTTGTTCTTTGCACGAACAACGGCAACCAAACAATCTTCTTTCATTCTTGTAAGAACCTGTTCTTTTCTCATTTGAACCTCCATAAATAATATATCAATATTCGTATATACGAACCTCAATTCATATTTGCGATGACTTGATTGTAATTAACTTTCTAAGTATTGTCAAGGCATATAGCCTAAAGATTTTGATATTTTAAAAGCTCTTTCTTTCAGTGTATTTCCAAGAGCTATATAGTCCTCATCTTTTCTGTAAAGACTTGACGCCGATATGGCACCTATGCACTCTCTTTTTTCATTGAAAACAGGCACTCCGACACATTCCATATGCTCTTCCACCTCTCTCTCATCAAGTGCAAAACCTCTGCTCCTTACAATATCTATATTTTCAATCAGCTCATCCGGACTTTTCAGTGTAAACCTTGTAGCCTGCTTAAACTCAATATCTTTTGTTATCTCTCTTATTTGCTCATCACTCATAGTGCTTAATATCGCCTTACCCAAAGAAGTGCTGTACACCGGATTTCTTGTTCCTATGGTGGCTGTGGTTATTATCGGATTCTCAGGTTCAAACTTTGATATATACACAATTTTTGTCCCTTCCAATACTCCGAAAAAACAGGTCTTTTTCAGTTCCTTTGACAGCTCCTTCAGTGCAGGATCTATAATCTCAGATATATTTCTGTTATTTGTATAACTCATTCCGATCCTGTATGCATTCAACCCTATCTTATAGTTTCTCTTTGTACCCGTACTTACCTCAAGCATTCCCATATGTACCAAAGTCACCAAAATATCATAGCAACTTGTTCTGGGTATAGCGAGCTTCTCACAGATTTCATCCATATCAAGTCCGTCATTTGCCTTGGCTACAAGCTCAAGTATCTTTACACTTCTTTCTGTTGTGCGATTTATTTTCATTAAAGCGTTACTCCCTGTTTAAAGATTGCAAAGTCATGGAATCCTGCGATTTCAGACTTCACCTTCTTACCACTTGCAACCTCTAATACCAATTTGAATAAATCGTTTGCCAGCTCGTCCTTTGACTTATCTTCTATCATCCTGCCTGAATTAAAATCAATCCAGTTTCCCTTAGCCTTTGCCAGTCTTGAATTGGTGGCAATCTTTAAAGTTGGCACAGGTGACGCAAATGGTGTTCCTCTTCCTGTGGTGAATAATACTATATGTGCACCGCTCATTGCAAGAGCTGTAGCCGCAACAAGGTCATTTCCCGGTGAAGAAAGCAAATTTAAGCCCTTTGTCTTTAAAGTTTCGCCATAAGAAAGCACATCAACCACCTTGGCACTTCCGGACTTCTGTGTACATCCGAGTGACTTGTCCTCAAGTGTAGATATACCGCCCGCCTTATTTCCCGGCGAAGGATTTTCATATATAGTCTGATTATGATTTTTAAAATACATCTTAAAATCATTTATAAGAGCCACAGTCTTTTCAAAAGTCTCTCTGTCCTTACACCTCTCCATAAGAAGCGTCTCCGCTCCGAACATCTCAGGCACCTCTGTAAGTATTGTACTTCCACCCTTTGAAATAAGGATATCGGAAAACTCTCCTACTATAGGATTTGCCGTAATACCTGAAAGTCCGTCCGAACCTCCGCATTTCATTCCGATAATAAGCTCGCTTGCATCTATTTCTTCTCTCTTTTCATAGGCTATATTGTTTATAAGTTCTTCTATAAGTGAAAGTCCTGTTTCTATCTCATCTTCCACCTCTTGTGAGATAAGGAACTTTACCCTGCTTTCATCTATATCTCCAAGATAGTCCTTCAACACAGGAATATTTGAGTTTTCACAACCAAGTCCAAGTACAAGTGCGCCTCCGGCATTGGGATGATTTATCATATCTGCAAGAATCTTTCTTGTATTCTCCTGATCGTCTCCCATCTGTGAGCAACCGTACGGGTGTACAAACGCTATAACATCCTCAACACTTCCCCTTATAAGAGACTTTGCTCTTCTTTCAATAGCCTGTGCTATATTGTTGACACAACCCACAGTCGGAATAATCCATATCTCATTTCTTACTCCCACCTTGCCGTTTGCTCTCCTAAACCCCATAAAGCTCTCATGAGCCGTTTCTTTTATCTCCTTTATCTTCGGAACATACTTGTATTCCAAAAGATCTCCAAGAGCCGTCTTTATATTGTGAGTATGTACGTGGTCTCCGACCTTTATATCTTCTTTTGCAAGACCTATTCTGTTTCCGTACTTGATAATGTCTTCACCTGCACCTATATCCTTTAATGCCACCTTATGTCCTGCCGGAATATCGCTGTTTGTCACCACACTTTCATTCCCTATAGTGATTTTTTCTCCGGCCTTCAATGCATTCAGTGCCACACATACATTGTCCGAATCATTGATTTTGATATAATCCATCTC
>CAUQKD010000149.1:0-6334 GCA_963518365.1 uncultured Lachnoanaerobaculum sp.
GTAGTATTTTCAGATTATCGCAGACATTATGCAAATATTCAGGGGACTTTGGCGGCACAGCTATCAGATGCCTTTGAGAAAATAGGAGAAGTAAACATCATTCCAATGATCACCGGCTCAGGCGGTCTCACACTTTCAAAGCATCTTAAGTCCACCTTTGTGCAGGAAGTTGTAGCCGTGGCTACCGCACTTAAAGCGGTTGCACCGCAAACAGATGTCGCAATAGAGCTTGGCGGTGAAGATGCCAAGATTATCTACTTCACAGGCGGTATCGACCAGAGAATGAACGGTATCTGTGCCGGAGGTACAGGAAGCTTTATCGACCAGATGGCTTCACTACTTCAAACAGACGCTATCGGACTTAACGAGTATGCCAAAAACTATAAGTCAATCTATCCTATAGCCGCCAGATGCGGAGTTTTTGCAAAGACCGACGTACAGCCGCTTATCAATGAGGGCGCAACCAGAGAGGATCTTTCAGCTTCTATTTTCCAGGCGGTGGTAAATCAGACTATCTCAGGCCTTGCCTGCGGTAAGCCTATAAGAGGTCATGTGGCATTCCTTGGAGGTCCGCTGCACTTCCTTTCGGAACTTAAGCAGGCCTTTATAAGAACACTCAACCTTACAGGCGAATACATCGTAGACCCGCCTAATTCACATCTTTTTGCAGCCATCGGTTCCGCACTCAACTGTGAAAGCAAGGATTCTATGATCGGTATTTCAGACCTTATCAAAAAACTTCGTGAAGGTATCAAGATGGAGCATGAGGTTGCAAGACTTGAGCCTTTATTTAAGGACGAATCCGACTATGAGGAGTTTTCAAAAAGACATTTCGGTCACAGCGTAAAGACCGGAAAGCTTGAGGACTACAGCGGAAATATCTTCCTCGGTATAGATGCCGGTTCAACAACCACAAAGATTGCGCTTGTAGGCGAAGACGGCAGTCTGCTTTGGAACTTCTATTCAAACAACCACGGTTCACCGTTAGCTACAGCTATCAAAGCAATCAAAGAGGTAAAGGATAAGATTCGCCCTGATGCAAAGATAGTCTATTCATGTTCCACCGGCTATGGCGAGGCACTATTGAAGGCCGCATTTATGCTGGATGAGGGCGAAGTTGAGACTATTGCACATTACTATGCGGCGGCATTCTTTGAGCCTAATGTTGACTGTATACTTGATATCGGCGGTCAAGATATGAAATGTATCCGCATCAAAGACGGTACTGTAGATTCGGTGCAGTTAAACGAGGCTTGTTCGGCAGGTTGCGGTTCATTTATCGAGACATTTGCAGGTTCATTAAACTTCTCCGTTCAAGACTTTGCCAAGGAAGCCCTATTTGCAAAGAGCCCTGTAGACCTCGGTACAAGATGTACGGTTTTCATGAATTCAAATGTAAAACAGGCACAAAAAGAAGGCGCTACAGTTGCAGACATTTCAGCAGGTTTAGCTTATTCAGTTATAAAGAATGCTTTATTTAAGGTTATAAAGATTTCAAATGCGGCAGACCTCGGAAAGCACATCGTAGTACAGGGCGGTACATTCTACAATGATGCCGTACTTCGTGCATTTGAAAAGATCTCAGGCGGATTTGTAACAAGACCTGATATTGCAGGTATCATGGGAGCTTTCGGTGCCGCTCTTATTGCAAGAGAAAGATATGAAAACAAAAAGACAACTATGCTTCCTCTTGATGAAATCATAAGCTTACAGTATGACACCTCCATGACAAGATGTCGCGGATGTAACAACAACTGTGTAATGACTGTAAATAAGTTTGAAGGCGGAAGAAACTTCATATCAGGAAACAGATGCGAAAGAGGTCTTGGAAAAGACAGAGTCAAAAAAGATGTTCCAAATCTCTATGATTATAAATATCACCGTATGTTTGACTATGAGCCGCTTACAGCCGACAAGGCATTCAGAGGCACTGTCGGTATACCGAGAGTTTTAAATATGTATGAGAACTTCCCGTTCTGGGCAACATTCTTTAGAAATTTAGGCTTCAGAACAGTACTCTCTCCTATGTCAACAAAGAAGATATATGAGCTTGGAATAGAGTCAATCCCAAGTGAGTCCGAGTGCTATCCTGCCAAGATTACACACGGTCATATCTCATGGCTTATAAAGAACGATATCCGCACTATCTGGTACCCTTGTATACCTTATGAGAGAAATGAGCAGCCTGATGCAGGTAACCATTTCAACTGCCCTATCGTCACTTCATATGCCGAGAATATAAAGAATAATGTGGAGGAAATCCGCGAGACCAATACAAGATTTTTAAACCCTTTCATGGCATTTACAAATGAAGAAGTACTTACAAATCAGCTTATAAAGGTTATGAAGGATGAATTCGATATCAATGAAAGAGAAGTAAAGTTCGCAGCTCACGCGGCTTGGACCGAGCTTATACAGGCAAAGAAGGATATCGAGCGTGAAGGTGAAAAGACTATAGAGTGGCTACATAAGAACAATCGCCACGGCATTGTACTTGCAGGCAGACCATACCATGTAGACCCTGAGATTCACCACGGTATCCCAGATATGATTACATCATTCGGCATTGCCGTACTTACAGAGGACTCCGTATCTCACCTTGCCAAGGTTGAAAGACCTGTTATCGTAAGCGACCAGTGGATGTATCACTCAAGACTCTATGCTGCCGCAAGCCTTGTAAAAAAAGATGACTGCCTTGACCTTGTACAGCTTAATTCATTCGGTTGCGGACTTGACGCCGTGACCACAGATCAGGTAAGTGATATACTTACAGGCTCAGGAAAAATCTATACGGTACTTAAGATAGATGAGGTAAACAACCTCGGAGCCGCAAGAATCCGTATACGTTCGCTTATCGCAGCTCTGCGTGTAAGAGATAAAAAGAACTTTGAGAGAAAAATACACTCTTCCGCTTACCACAGAAAAGTGTTTACCAAGGAGATGAAGGATGAATATACAATTCTATGTCCACAGATGTCTCCTATACATTTTGACCTTTTGGAGCCGGCGCTTAATGCCTTCGGCTACCATGTAGAGGTACTCCAAAACGATTCACGTTCGGCTATAGACTGCGGTTTAAAGTATGTAAACAATGATGCCTGCTACCCTTCTCTTATCGTAGTCGGACAGATAATGGAAGCCCTGCTTTCAGGTAAATACGATCCGAATAAGACCGCAATCTTTATGAGCCAGACAGGTGGCGGATGCAGAGCCAGCAACTATATCGGCTTTATCAGAAGAGCCCTTGAGAAGGTGGATATGGAACAGATACCTGTAATCTCAGTAAATGCCAACGGTATGGAGACCAATGAGGGATTTAAGATGACTCCTGCCATGATTATTAAGGCGATGCAAGCTGTCGTATACGGCGACCTCTTTATGAGAGTCTTGTATGCTACCAGACCTTATGAGAAGGAAAAGGGTGCTGCAAACAGACTGCATAAGAAGTGGAGAAATCGTGTAATTGACTCTCTGTCTGTAAGAAAACCGAACTTCGGTGAGTTTAAGAGAAATATCAGAGGTATTGTAAAAGACTTTGACAATCTTCCAAGACTCAATATCAAAAAGCCGAGAGTAGGTATAGTAGGAGAAATCCTTGTTAAGTTCTCTCCTCTCGCAAACAACCATATCGTAGAGTTGCTTGAAAAAGAGGGTGCCGAGGCTGTAATGCCTGACCTTTTAGACTTTTTGCTTTACAGTTTCTATAACAGTAACTTTAAAGCTGAACATCTCGGTATGTCAAAGAAGTCCGCATTTATGGCAAATGCAGGTATCAAGGTACTTGAGGCTCTAAGAGGTGATGCAAGAAAGGCACTTGAAAAGAGTAAGCATTTTATCGCTCCTTCAAGAATAGATCACCTTGCAAATATGGCAAAGGATTATGTATCTATCGGTAATCAGACCGGTGAGGGCTGGTTCTTAACCGGAGAGATGCTTGAGCTTATAGAGACAGGTACACCGAATATCGTCTGCACACAGCCTTTCGGCTGTCTGCCAAACCATGTAGTGGGTAAAGGTGTTATAAAGGAGCTTCGCCGTTCACACCCTGAAGCAAACATCATAGCGGTAGACTATGATCCCGGTGCTTCAGAGGTAAACCAGCTTAACAGAATCAAGCTGATGCTCTCTACAGCACAGAAGAATTTGAAAAAAGAAAATAAGAATAAGAAAGTGATATCATAATATAAAAAAGAAGCTTCCGGATATATATCTGTGGAGCTTCTTTTTAAATGCAGTATTATATCAGTTTGTAATTTTGAACAGTATATGGTATCATTGAACTATGATTAAGAAACCTAAATTTGAGTTTTATACTAGGCCAACCGGAAAAAATGAATTTATTGAATTTCTACAAAGTTTACCTATTAAAGACAAGCAAAAGCTTTTGGCAATCATCAATATGGTACAGGAACATGGTTTATTAGTTGCACAGCGTATGGAATGGGTCAAAAAGGTAGATGATGATATTTTTGAAATACGTTCAAAGGTATCTTCAAATATTCAACGGGCTCTATACTTTCATGTTACTGATGAACGATATATAATTACACATGGTTTCACCAAAAAGACACAAAAAACACCTATTAATGAAATAAGACATGCTAAGGTTTTAAAAAAAGAATTCGAGGAGAATAATAATGGCTAATGTTAAATTTGATGATTATTTAAATGATGAACTAAAAAACAATGACTTTAAAAACGGATACCTGAATGAAAAGGCCATTTTAGAAAGTGCCCTCACTGTTGCACATGCCAGACAAAGTGCAGGGCTGTCTCAAAGACAACTTGCTAAAATATCTCATGTTCCACAATCTACAATTGCAAGAATTGAATGTGGATGTAATACCAGTATAGAAACAATAAATAAGCTTGCACTTGCACTTGGTAAAAAACTTACTATCAGCATCCGCTAATATAATAGGTGGAGTCACAATGTGTAACTCCACCTATTGTATATTCATATATTATAAATTTTTTTACCGGCTCTGAAGCTCCTTATTTGCCTTTTCCACTTTCAGATTTACAAGTATAAAAGTTATCAACACATTAAAGATCATAGGAAGCCATAAGTACATAATATAAAGCATATTTACACAGGACTGTGACTGAGTTGCGGCATTCTGAACATATCCGCTTGCTGCAAGCATCCAGCCTGCTATAGCAGTGCCCAGCCCTCCACCTACCTTCGTTCCAAAGGATGTACAGGAATACATTGTACCGTCCACCTTTTTACCTGTCATAAGTCTTGTATACTCTGATGTTGTTGCAATAAGCGCATTCATATCACCTTGAAGAGGACTCATCCCAAATGCCGCAACAGCTGTAAAGAAAAGCATAAGCGGAATACTTCCCATATATCCTGCAACAACCACTCCCAGACGACCTGCTGTGCCTATCACATATCCTACTATATTCAACTTATACATACCGTTTAATCTTACGACAAGAACCGGTGTTATAAGTAGCCCTACAATCATAGGAATATTAACAGCCCATGAGAATGTTCCAAATAATCCGTCATTTCCAAGTACATACTTCATAAAGTAAATGCCCATTCCAAGTGTAGCCGAATAAAGCTGCATCAAAAGGTAAGCACCACAAATCATTAGAAAATATTTATTGTGAACAAGTATCTTAAACGCATCAATCAGATTGTATTTTTCCTGTGCCTCATCATCCTTTTTCCCTTCGGAGAGTTCCTCATCCGAAAGTTCTCTGACTGATAATACCGAAACGGTATTTGATATAACTCCTATTATTGCATATATAATAGCAACTGTTCTCCACGCTGCCGCACCGCCACCAAGTTTTGCCACAAATCCGACTGTCACAGCCTGAATAAGCATACTTGTTCCAAATGCAAACATAAATCTTATAGATCCCATCTGCACTCTCTCCGAATTATTCTTTGTAATAAGTGCGGTAAGTGATGAGTATGCAATATTATTAGCTGTATAAAATCCTGCATTTAATAATGTATATGCTATAAAAAACCACGCATACTGAGCGGTACTTCCCATATCCACAGGTATACAAAATATCGCTGCCAAACATATGGCACATCCGAAATATCCATATAGCATCCAAGGTCTTGCCTTACCCATTTTAGTCTTGGTCTTATCAATCATGGCACCGAAGAACACATCGCTGATACCGTCAAAGATCTTTGAAATCGCAATCAACGTTCCTACTATACCGGCATTAAGTCCTATGATATCCGTTAAATATATCATTACAAATGCGGCTAAGAGTGCATAGACCACATTTCCTGCTATATCACCGGAACCGTAACCTACCTTGTTATACCACTTTAAATATTTCTTTTCTTCCATAA
>CAUQKD010000150.1:0-6324 GCA_963518365.1 uncultured Lachnoanaerobaculum sp.
AAATAGAGGTGGTTAGGATGAATAAGAAGAATATTAAAAGAAATATATTAAAGAAGACTAAAATGGGAGTTGCGGTTTCACAGATTGTCTTGATGACATCTTTGAATATGTTATCAGGTCTTGCCGGTACACCGCAGGTAACTGTTGATGAAACAGTGTATACAAACTTGGATTATTATGGAACAAGGAAAGATTTGAGTATTGTAAAGGGAGTCAGCTTAAACGGTTATACCGATTTCAGTGACTACGGAGATTACAGCAATGTTATAAATATGACTTCAGACAATGCACCGAAAATTGATGCAAATCAGGTGAGCTTTTCATCACTTGACAGTTCCAAGAAGCTTTACTATGAGGCCACACCGAAATCAAACGATTTGGAACTTCCTTGGAATTTTGACGTATCGTATAAGTTAAACGGTGTACCTACAAAGGCTGAGAATTTGGCAGGTGCATCAGGTATGGTTGAGATAAATATAAATGCAAAGCCTGTAAAAACAAAGTCCGATTATTTAAACAACAATATGATTCTTATGCTTGGAACGGATGTGGATATGACAAAGAATCTAAGCGTGGAAGCTCCGGGAGCTCAGATACAGAGTCTCGGTAAGAATACGGTAGTTTTGTTTATGGCATTTCCCGGAGAGGAAAAAGATTTTACTATAAGAATAGGAAGTGACAGCTTTGAGAGTGCAGGCATTATGATGGCAATGGTTCCCGCAACTATGGATTCACTTGATAAGATAAAAGAAATAAATGATGCGAAGGATGATATAAAGGACTCTGTAAATGCGATATATAACAGTAGCAATGCACTTCTTGACGTGATGAATTCTATGGGAGGCGGACTTAAAGGCTTGAACGGAGGATTAAAGGAGCTTCAGTCGGCAAGGGCTACACTATATTCATACGGAGACAGCTTAACGGGACAGACCGATACGGCTATACAAAACCTTAATTCACTTGCAAATACGACCTCACAGATGGTGCCGCATCTTGTGACATCAAAGAATGCCCTGAACGACTTTAATAAAGATATAAATAAGATAGATAAGGGAGTAAGTGATTTAAAACCGGTGCTGTATGATTTGACGGACAGTATGGGAGAGGTAGACAGTTCTATAAGCCATATAGGCTACCTTTTGAATCAGGCAAAAACGGCTGAGGCGGCAGCAGCCATGAATGATTTGAGTGACAAGTTGATACTGTCAAAGAAAAAAGCGCAGCAGTTGCAGCAGATGATAGACGGAAGCGGAGTGCTTGCCACAGCATCAAACGCTGTAGGAAATATCAATATTTACTCTATGGACCAAAGCTTGAGACAACTCTACGGAGGACTTGTAGGTGCGAATATGATATCAAGTGCAAGCGGAAATAGCGCTGAAAGCATGTATTACAGATCGCTTCAGAATGCAGTGGCTTCAACAAGTGCAATGTATCAGGGGCTTGGAAAAATGCTTGGTGAAATAAATGAATATATAGATGCCGTAAATGCCGGTATTGCAAAGGACGGCGTAAATGCTGTAAAAAACATAAATGATTTGATACTTACAGTTAAGGATCTGGCCAACAATACCACCGATATGATTGATGACATACAGGTTACAACGCTCAATCTGACTGAGATTATTGATGATATGAACGCTCTTAACAAGACTGTAAATTCATATCATGACAGTACCTTGTCGGCTGTTGATACGGCAAACAACATAATAAACTCTGTAGATACCAATATAAATGTGGCAGCCGATACATTAAATACAATCAACAACATGTATAAAAACTCAAAGGATACTTTGAATACAGGAACAAAGGACAGCCTAAGTGCAAGTATGGAGATTGTAAATAAGTCATTGGATGCGCTGAATGTTACAGGTACTTTAAAGCAGTCAAATGATACTTTAAAGTCTGTTTGGGATGAAAAAGTTGACGAGCTTGAAAATGACAGTAATATTTTAAAGATTGATACGGAGGCTACAAAGACATCATTTACATCCGACAAAAATCCTGAGCCGAACTCCGTACAGGTTGTACTTAGAACACAGGAGATAAAAAAAGGTGACAGTGACACCGTAGTGGATTTGGAAAATGAAGATGACAATATGACACCTATAAAAAGAATCGGAAATATATTCAAGAAGCTTTTTGATTTTATAAGATCTTTTGTATCAGGTAAATAAGATTTGAGAAATGCCGTTTTAACGATTGAAAAATTGTTAGAACGGCATTTTTTTAATAAAAATTATTTTAAGTAGAGCTGAAAGTATAGTATAATGCATTTGTGATTGTAGCTTTTACAATCTTAGAGAATGATGATGAATAAGGATTTTTATGAAAACTAAAAAATTTAGATATATTATATTTGTGTTTGTTTTTCTGTTGGCGGTGACAGGATTTTTATTGTATTCATTTTTGAGAAAGAACAAAGGTAGTGCGGATACGGACGAGGTTGCAAAAAGCGATACCAATATACCGAGGCTTTACAATGTACTTGGAGATTATTATATAAACAAGATGTACGGTTACAGTGACGAGATGGATACAATGGCAAGTGATAATGTTTTATCACTTGTACTTGATGATTTCAGTATAAAGTTTAGGATTGTAGATGCAAATATTTCCGAAATAGAGGATTATGATTACAGTATCAGGACATTTGATACAAATGAACTTGTAGAAAGCGGTGATAAAAAGAAGGTGGACGGTGATATACTTGATTTGCACCTTTCAAGCTTGATGGAAGAGAATAAGGAATATTTTTTACAATTAAGATTGTATACAAAGACAAATACATTCAATTACTATACCAGAATAATCAGAAGCAATACGGATTTTGCAAAAAAGCTTATAGATATGGCAAATACATTTTCAAACAATAACTTTGACAGCAATAATGCCAGAGAAAATACGGTATATTTGGAGAGTGACGGTACAGGTAATGCAAGAGGGCTTGAGTATGTTACATTAAAGTCCGACTATGAGATGATGAGTTATAACGGTATGAAGCTTACTCCGTCAGAGAAGGAAGTGAAACTTGTAAATTACAACGGAAAGATAGGAGAGATACATTTTGGCTTCACTGCGGATGCCGACGGGAAAAGCTATAATATAGAAGAGAACTTTATTTGTAAGGTGGGCGCACAAAGACTGTATATGCTTGACTATACAAGAACTATGAATCAAAGACTCTCAAAGAATCTTGAGTATGCCAAAAAGCTTGATTTGGGTGTAGGAAATAAGGCTTCCAATATTATCTCAAATAAGAGCGGTGAAAAGATTGCATTCCTCGCAGACAACAAGTTGTTTTTATCGGATAATAAAGAAGGTAAGCTTGAGTTAGCTTATACGGCAGGTAATAATGACTGTATATTGCCGCTTAAGTTTGGAGACGGTCTGTATTTTTTAAGCTACGGATATAATGTTGATGATGCTCATATCGGTGATGTCGGTGTGAGTCTGTTAAAGTATTCAGAGGATAAAAAGGTTTCAAAACTGGCATTTGTAAAGGTTAATGTGGATGCGGCAAGCCTGAAAGAGTCTGTAAATGAACTGGCTTTTTTGAGTGACAGCGGTATGCTTTATCTTAAGCTTCTTGATAAGGTGGTAGGTCTGGATATAGGTTCCGGAAACTATGTTACGGTTGCTGAAAATCTTGAAAACGGAAAGTATTCAATATGTCAGGATAAGAGCCTGATTTCATGGAATGTCGGAGACGGCTTAAATATCTACAACTTTGTTACCGGAGAGAACAAGCAGCTTGACAATGAGAATGAGGTAATGTTGCCGATAGGATATATAGGTAGTGATTTGGTTGTGGCTATTGAAGCGCAGAATGTTTCAAGTACAATCAACGGAAAGTCTACAGGAAATATTTTTGAAAAGGTAAGTATATACAATAATCTTTTGGAGTTGCAAAAGGAGTATACTTATGACAACAGATATATCGACAATATAAATGTATCCGGAAGTCGTGTGCATATAGACCTTTATCAGTATGACGGCACAAACTTTACAAGAGCCGGAGAAGATACTATTATAAGTAATAAGTCTATAACAAATGACACCAGAGTATCATCATATACCGATAACTTCAGGTGTAAAAACTATGTTGTAGATACTACAAAGTATATAGAGAGTGAAGTTTCCTATGCAAAGGAACTTTCTGTAAACAGCAATAATGTATTGTACAATATAGAGTTGAACGGAGCGTATTTGCAGAAAATGTACTATGTATATATAAATTCCAAACTCGCAGGTATATATGATGAACCGACAAAGGCTATAGAGGATGCATACAATGATATGGGATTTGTCAGAAGAAACGGAATAATGGTATATGTGAGAGCTATGGTGGAGACTTCGGCGAATACAAATTTTGATGTGTCAAAGGCGGCCGATTATGTGAACTATTGGGAGAATGATAAGCTTACAAGATTCCAAGGTATCACACTTAAAGAAGCTATGTATTTTGTGACAATGAAGAAGCCGGTATTTACATTTACCGCAATAAATAATCCTGTAATTATAATTGCGTATGACTCTAAAACTGTCGCAGTATATGATATAAATACGGCAAGTGTACAGAAAATAGACATAAATGAGGCACAAAGTATATTCAATAATACGCAAAATGACTTTTCTTGTTTCTTTACCTTTAGAATGTAATGTGATAAAATTACTATCGTAATAAAAAAGAAAGAAACAGATTAAGATTTTTTGTAACTTATTGGTCAAAGTTTTTGAAAAAATTGTATTGTTTTATTATAGAGGAGAAAAATGGCTCAGTATATAATGAACGGCGGAAGCCCATTGGTAGGAGAAGTTGCTATAGGCGGTGCAAAGAATGCGGCGCTTGGTATCTTGGCAGCAGCCATAATGACAGATGAAGATGTTTACATAGATAATTTACCTGATGTGAAGGATATCAATGTAATGCTTGAGGCAATCAAGGCTATAGGTGCAAGTGTGGACAGACTTGACAGACATAGCGTGAAAATCAATGCATCAAGTGTGAAGGATGTTTTGGTAGATGATGAGTTTATAAGAAGAATCAGAGCGTCATACTATTTTATAGGTGCACTTTTGGGTAAATATAAGAGTGCAGAGGTGGCTCTTCCGGGAGGCTGTAACATCGGATCAAGGCCTATAGACCTTCATCTTAAGGGATTTAAGGCGTTGGGCGCCGAGATAGAGATTGAGTCAGGCAGAGTGAAGGCTCACGCCATAGATTTGGTGGCATCGGATATTTACCTTGATACCGTGTCTGTTGGTGCTACTATAAATATCATGATGGCGGCATCACTTGCGGAGGGTAAGACTGTTATAGAAAATGCAGCTAAGGAACCGCATATTGTTGATGTGGCTAATTTCCTCAACAGTATGGGCGCCGATATAAAGGGTGCAGGAACGGATGTTATAAGGATAAAAGGCGTAAAAGCTTTGCATGGCAGCAGATATTCTATAATTCCGGATCAGATAGAGGCGGGTACTTTTATGTGTGCAGCAGCCATCACAAAGGGAGATATTACAGTTAAGAATGTTATACCGAAGCATATGGAAGCCATAAGTGCAAAGCTTATGGAGATGGGATGTGAAGTTGTAGAGTTTGATGATGCGATAAGAGTTATTGCAAAGAACAATCAAAAGTCTACAAATATCAAGACATTGCCGTATCCGGGATTCCCTACAGATATGCAACCTCAGATAACTACCGCGCTGGCGCTTGCAAGTGGCAGCAGTCTTGTTGTTGAGAGCATTTTTGAAAACAGATTCAAATATGTGGATGAGTTGGCAAGAATGGGTACAAATATAAAAGTAGAGGGTAATACCGCTATGGTTATCGGTGTGAGCAAATTGAGGGGGGCAGCGCTAAAGGCCCCTGATTTGCGTGCAGGTGCGGCACTTGTATTGGCGGGGCTTGCTGCGGAAGGACAGACTACTGTAGACGATATTAAGTATATAAAAAGAGGTTATGAGGACTTTGAAGGCAAACTTGCATCACTTGGTGCCGATATAAAGGAAGTGGACAGTGAAGTTGAAGCCAGAAAGTTCAATATTAAGGTTGTATAAGAATGTTTTGCGGACGGTGTTGCTGTCCGCAATTTTTTATATAACCCCTGATATGAGAGGATTTTGTGAACAATCATATGGAAAAAGATAAACTTTGATTTTTGCGGTTACAGTGAGGATGAAGTGTTATCAGGTTTAGGATACTTTATTGAAAGGATAATAAGGGATTTTGAGAGTCATGTATCAGGCCGTGCCTTGGCCTTATGAAAGACGTGTTGTCTGTAAAGTTGGAAAACCTGAAAACCAAATGACTTA
>CAUQKD010000151.1:0-6265 GCA_963518365.1 uncultured Lachnoanaerobaculum sp.
TGAACTCATAGCACCTTCGGTTTCACCCATTTCAAGTGCCTTTGATGTACCGATAGCATGGGCTGAAGCACCCAGTCCGATACCCTTTGCTATAGGATTTGTAACTTTGAATACTTTGTATACAATATCAGCCATAACATTTCCGAACACACCTGTTACAATGATGACGGCGGTAGTGATGGTGGAAATACCTCCAAGCTCTTCAGATACGCCGATACCGATAGCGGTGGTGATGGACTTTGGAAGCATTGAGACATAGTACTCATGCTTTAAGTGAAAGAGTATTGACATAACAAGTATTGAGATAAGTGATGTCAATACGCCTGCTATAAGCCCCGACATAATAGCCTTAAAGTTGTCCTTTAAAAGTGTCAGCTTTGAATAAAGCGGAATAGCAAGTGCAACAGTTGCCGGTGTAAGCAAATAGCTTATGTATTTTGAACCATTATAAAAATCTTTAAACTTGATATGGAATATAACAAGTACAAAGATTACTATAATGATAGAGATTAACAGCGGATTAAAAGCCGCTATCTTGGTCTTTTGTCTTAAGAACACACCTATTTGGTATGATACAAGGCATAGTAACAGACCGAAAAATACAGAATTACTCAAAAAGTTAGTCATTCTTTTTTGCCTCCTCTTGCATTTCTTTTCTTATTTCTTCCTCTCTTTGTTTTTCTTCTTTTTGTACCTTTTTATCAAGTTTTATGACAAATTCCGTCACTTTGGCGGAAACTGCCATTACAAGTATGGTTGAAATAAGAGTCATGATAAGCAAAGGTATAAGTACAGGCTTTAAGCTTGGCCAAACATCAATAAGTCCTGCCGAAGCGGGAATGAACATAAGCGGCATTATATCAATAAGAAACATGGAGCCGCTTTCCACCTGATGTAATTTAACCTTCTTTGAAACAAGTAAAGCAAGCATAATGACCAAACCATAGATGCTTGCCGGTATGGGAAGCGGTAAAATTGCTTTTAACACTTCCCCAAAAAAACTTACTAATAATATAATCAGAAATTGTCTGATAAAACGCATAAACTTACCTACAATTCTATTAAATTAAAATCTTGCATTGTAGCTGTCATAAGCTGAGCTTCTCTCATATGGCAGCTGAATACTATAATCTGCTCCGGAACATTGTTGGCAATCCATAGTAGTGCAGCTCTAAGTCTGATTGAATCGTAATTTACAAAACTGTCATCAAATATAAAAGGTAATTCCTTGGCACGATTTTGCATAAGTCTGCCGGCGGCAATTCTAAGTGCCAGATAGACCTGATCCATAGTACCTGAACTTGCCTGTTCGATAGGAACCAGCCTGTTAGGTGTATTCAGGAATACATTAAAGTTCTCGTCGATGGAGATGGAGTCATATACACCTCCCGTGATACCCTCAATAAGCTCTGAAGCATCTTTGTTAAGGTACAGACCGAAAGAGTTTTTGATGGTTTCGGAAAGATTCTTTAGAGTTTCCATTGCAAGATCAATAGCATCTATCTCAAATCTTATTTTATCGTTTTCAGCGATAATATTTTTGAGAGCCGCATTGTCGTCCTTCATCTTTGCAAGCTTTTCCATAAGTTTTTCAAGTTCCCACTCATTCTGCTTTTTCGCATCAATACCGCTTGCATAGGCGGCTTTCTTTGCACGAAGATTTTCAATATCTACATTCAGCGCCTCACTCTTTGCGATATCGGCGGCCATCTCATCAAAAATACTTATCTTGGAGCTGAGTTTTTTGTTGGCACGATGTATATTTTCTTCAGTGATAGAGTCAAATGAACCGACTCTTGCCATTGTAGCCATCAAATTGACTTTAAGCTCAGTCAGATGCCTGTTGTCTTTATTGTATACAGTATAGATGTATGCGGCAAATATAAGAGATGCCAAGCATATGATAATGAAAAGAACCATAGCAAAAGGATAGCTGATACCTGTGGATGCGGTAATTATATTGGTTTTACCGGTCTTAAAGATATAAAAAGACATTATCACACTCAGTATTGATAAAATAAGGAAAATCACGGAATATACCTTATTTATAGACTTCTTTTCAGATTCATAGGCTGAAAGGTAGTCGTTGTAACCATTGTTCAGTTCATCCTGAAGCTGTACTATAGTGGACTTATCCATAAAGCCCAGGTCTGAAAGATGCTGTCTTTTGGAGGCAATGCTCTCTATAAGAGTCTCTTTTTGAGCATTTAAGTCCATGATTCTCTTATCTGTGATGGCATCCGCTTCTTTTAATGTCTTTAGATGGCTTGAAAATTCAGGAGAGGAGATTTTCTTTTCCAAAACCCTGATTTCAGTCAAATTTTGGTTATAAGTCTTTGCGGCATCGGGATTTAGAGTGGCGGCAAATGCCTTTTTCTTTTCTTTCAAAAAATCTGACGCCTTGTTGATATTCAAAGACATATTTCCGGTGGTGTTCATATTTGCAATGTAGTTTTTCAACTCTACTACCATCTTTGCATCCGTAGCGGATTTTAACTGTGAGATACTTACAGTATTTGAGTAGGCGGTCTCTGTAAGACCGCAAAGCACTTCTTTTAAAAACTCGGCTGCGCCCTCAACAGGTTTTCCGTCAGTCTCGTTGATGATTGCAAAGGGGGTAGTGGCGGTCTTTGTAAAATCTCTCTCTATACGATATGCCCTGTCGTGGTATGAGAAGCGAAGACTTCCGCCATATATATCACCGTTACCCCAAGGTTTGAACTTGGTCCATGTATCACTTTTACTTGCTCTGCCCTTTGCTCTTTCAAGTCCGTAGAGCATTGCTTTGATGAACATAAATATAGTGGATTTGCCGGCTTCGTTGTATCCGTAGACAATATTCATATTGTCGCCGAATGTCAAATCCTTATTTTTGAATTTGCCGAAGCCGTCTATATGTAAGCTGAGCAGTCTCATGTCTTCCCCCTTTCATCAGTAGTTCTGAGAAGTGCGTTGATACCGTAGTATAGCGCCTTTTTATCAAGTTTGCTCATATTCGGTCTGTCAAGCTCACGTATAAAAAATCCTATCATATCTGACGGATGTTCCGCAAAAAGTTTTGCAAAGTCATACTTCGGCTCGGAGTCGTCTATAATTTCGGCAATTCTCAGTGTAGAGGCTAAAGATTCCAAATCAAATTCGATATCAGGATCTCTAAGCCCCTTTATTTTGAATCTGTATATATTTTGTTTACCTTTTTTGTCTATAGTCTCTGTAAGAGAGGTGTGAAGCTCCGAGTTGGTAGTCTCAGGAGTTACATTGATGGTGAGTGAGATATATGAAGTATTTGAAATCTTTATAAACTCGAAAGCTTTCATAAGCTTGGTTTCATTGTCAATCTCACCGTAATAAATTCCGTGGTCACCGGTTTCAGTCATATCAAGAGGTTCCGGTGAACCGCAGTATGCCATATGCCTGTCAAAAAGTACCTCATGCTTGTGTATATGTCCAAGAGCTATATAAGATGAAGAAATCTTATTGAGTTCATTTTTATCAAACGGCAAATGTGCGGCATCTCCACCATGTAAGAGGAGGATTTTTATTCTGTCGTTTTCACGAATGGAAAGTCCTGAAACGATATTTTCTTTTACCTCCCTGTCATGGTATGAGAAGCCGTAGACTTCCGTATTGATGTCCTGAAAATATACACTGCTGATAGTAGGAGTGGACAAATAAACCACATTCTGAGCCCAAGGGAAGGTAAGTATATTATTGTTTTCTCTTAAGCAGTCATGATTTCCGGCTATGATAACCACCTTTGTATCAGGGATTGTGGAAAAAAGGAAATTGACTTCCTTTAAATCACGACTGAAGGGCTGAGAGTGGAAGAGGTCTCCGGCGATAAGTAAAAGGTCAACTTCACGCTTTTTTGCAACTTCAATAATCTTTTGAAGTGAAGCTTTGACAGCATCCGCCCTCTCCTTGCCCCAAGGTTTATTTGAATCAGGTTTCATACCATAATGAATATCACCTGTATGTATAAATTTCATATGGCTAAAATTTACCTCCCTATTATAATTCGCAATTTCCTACTGTTCTTGGGAATGGAAGTACGTCTCTGATATTTGACATTCCTGTAAGATACATAACGCAACGCTCAAAGCCGAGACCGAAGCCTGAATGTCTGGTGGAACCGTATTTTCTGAGGTCAAGATAGAAGTCATAGTCTTTTTTATCCATACCGAGCTCCTCTATTCTGGCTAAAAGTTTACTATAGTCATCCTCTCTTTGGCTTCCGCCCATTATCTCACCTATTCCCGGAACAAGACAGTCCATAGCGGCTACAGTCTTTTTGTCCTCGTTTTCCTTCATATAGAATGCCTTGATTGCCTTGGGATAATCTGTAACAAAGATAGGTTTTTTAAATACCTGCTCTGTAAGGTAACGCTCATGCTCAGTCTGAAGGTCACATCCCCATGAAATCTTGTATTCAAAGTTGTCATTGTTCTTTTCAAGTATTTCAACAGCTTCGGTATATGTAATTCTGCCGAAGTCCGACTCTGCAACATGGTGTAATCTTTCCAAAAGTCCTTTGTCAACAAACTGATTGAAAAACTCCATCTCAGGTGCCGCATTTTCAAGAACGTAGTTTATTATATATTTTAACATACTTTCAGCCAAATCCATATTGTCACCAAGGTCTCCGAAAGCAAACTCAGGCTCAATCATCCAAAACTCTGCAGCATGTCTTGTAGTGTTTGAATTCTCGGCTCTGAATGTAGGACCGAAGGTGTAGATATCTCTGAACGCCATAGCAAATGTCTCACCGTTTAACTGTCCTGAAACTGTAAGATTAGTTTCTTTACCGAAAAAGTCCTGTGAAAAGTCCACACTGCCGTCTTTATTAAAAGGTACATCCTTAGGATCAAGAGTTGTGACTCGAAACATCTCACCTGCACCCTCCGCATCACTTCCTGTAATGATAGGTGTATGTACATATACAAAGTCTCTTTCCTGGAAGAACTTATGTATTGCATATGCGATAAGAGATCTTACTCTGAATACCGCCTGGAATGTATTTGTTCTCGGACGAAGATGCGGAATAGTTCTAAGATACTCAAGCGTATGTCTTTTCTTTTGAAGAGGATAGTCAGGAGTCGACTCACCTTCTATATCTATATGTGTAGCCTGTATCTCAAAAGGCTGCTTTGCATTAGGGGTTGCGATAAGCATACCCTTTACAATGAGTGCGGCACCGACATTTATCTTTGTCAATTTATTGAATTCAGGGAGTTTATCATTGTATACTACCTGTATTTGTTCAAAATAACTTCCGTCACTTATAACCAAAAAGCCGAATGACTTCGAATCCCTGTTGCTTCTTACCCATCCACCGATTGTGATTTCATTGTCTATATACTTATCCATGTTTTTGTATATTTCTCTCACTGTTGTCAGCTTCATTAGATTTCCTCCTTAATACCACTTAGGCATAGATTTAATAACATCTAATTATAGCATAAAAGACTTTGTTTCGACAACTTAAGAACAAATATTATTTCGGATTTTATACGATATGAATGCTTTATTAAAATCTAACAAAAATACCTTAAAAATTTTGTGCAATTTTTATTGAGAATCTATGCATTAAATAATTGAGAGTCAAGTATATATATTGAATATGAAATTTCGCTAAAACTTAGAAAAAATCGTGTTAAAATAAAATCTTTTATTCACAATCGTGCAAATTTGTGCTATAATTCTAAATGTAAACATAAGGAATTAGCATTAGGCAACGAGGTGTGTACATGATTAAAAAGGAAATGATAGCTATGTTGTTGGCAGGCGGTCAAGGCAGTCGCCTTGGTGTATTGACACACAATGTAGCAAAACCGGCAGTTTCGTTTGGTGGTAAGTACAGGATTATAGATTTTCCATTGAGCAATTGTATCAACTCAGGCGTTGATACGGTTGGAGTCTTGACTCAGTACCAGCCTCTGAGACTGAATACCCATATAGGAATAGGTATTCCGTGGGATTTGGATAGGAATATGGGTGGTGTCACCGTTTTACCGCCGTATGAAAATGCTTCGGGTAGTGACTGGTATTCGGGCACTGCCAATGCGATTTACCAGAATCTTGAATATATGGAGAGTTATAATCCGGATTATGTTTTGATACTTTCGGGTGATCATATATATAAGATGGACTATGAGGTAATGCTTGATTATCATAAAGCAAATAATGCAGACGTGACTATAGCAGCTATGCCTGTTTCGATGGAGGAGGCATCAAGATTTGGAATATTGATAACCGATGAACATAG
>CAUQKD010000152.1:0-6214 GCA_963518365.1 uncultured Lachnoanaerobaculum sp.
TTATTGTGGTGGTCTTTCCGCATCCGCTTGAGCCCAAAAGAGTGATAAACTCTCCCCTACCTATATCAAGAGAGATGTTTTTTAAAACCTTTTCTCCGTCAAAACTTTTTTCGATATTTTCCAAACTCAATATAGTATCTGTCATTTTTATAAATTCCCTCCCAGGGTTATTCGATTTTAAACAATATTATATTATGATACCATTTTTTCAATCGTAAATCACTAAAAATATTATTTTGCTCAAACTTTACTTTTACAAGTTACAATGCTAAAATATAAGTATTATTTGATTGGAGCATTAGTTATGAATAACAAGATTAGGACAGACGCAGTAGACCATCTATTTGACGCCATCCTTACATTAAACGATAAAGAAGAATTATATACCTTCTTTGAGGATGTTTGCACCGTAAATGAGTTGCTCTCACTCTCTCAAAGATACGAAGTAGCCAAGATGTTGCGTGAGAAGAAAACTTATCTTGAGATTGCTGAAGAAACAGGTGCTTCTACAGCCACTATCTCCAGAGTAAACCGTTCTTT
This sequence comes from uncultured Lachnoanaerobaculum sp., assembly GCA_963518365.1. Classification (GTDB taxonomy): domain Bacteria; phylum Bacillota; class Clostridia; order Lachnospirales; family Lachnospiraceae; genus Lachnoanaerobaculum. Next base: position 541 of record CAUQKD010000152.1, read on the forward strand.
AAATTACGGCAATGACGGTTATGACCTGGTCTTTAAAAGACTCGGTCTGTTTGAAAAGAATACTTCAAAATAAATCGGAGTTTTTTCTCCGATTTTTTATATCAGCCCAAGTGCTTTCTTTGCCAGCTCATCCGCCAAATCGTTGTACTTATCTCCCGAATGCCCCTTTACCTTTATAAAGTCAACATCTACATGCCTGCTTGCATCTTTATAGAACTTTACATACCTCTTTGTGCCTTCTTTTTTTGCTTTCCAGTCACCGTTACACCACTTTTCTATACCCTCATAGTCATAGAAAATACTGATACTCTTTATATTATGATCCATACAATACTTCATAGCCGCCATAGAGCCTTCTATCTCACCTGCAACATTCCTCATATCGCTCATATCATCTTTTTCAAACTTTTTAAAAAAGTGAAGTTCTTCTTCTCCGTGCATCATCACCATTCCGTAGGAATATGACTTTGTGGTATCGTCATAGCTGCCGTCTACATATGCAAAAGCCTCAGACTGTTTTTCATTCTCTTCTTCATCATCAGCTTTCTTTACACCGGCGTTTACAAAATCAAGCGCGTCATCTTTATTTGTAAAGCTTTTGTATGCGGCACCTGAAAATCCGCTTACGGCACTTTTACACTCATCCCAGGTTGTAAATACTCCGGTCTTTCTTCCCGCTCTCACCGCATAATATTTTTTTGCCATAGTATCTCCTACTTCCAAAACATCTTCTTTTCTTCTTCGCTTATATTCTCTACAAACTCTCTTTTTATCTCCAAAAACTGCTCTATATTTACCAATACCGAACGTAATGTGGCTCTGTCTTCAAACTCCGTACCTGTTTTCGGTAATTCGCTTGATCTGTGCTTTTCTTTCACAAAGTATAAGTCAAGCAGTGCATTTACGGCATTATTCGACTCATGCAGCTTAGGTATAAGGTTTTGCAAAAGATCAGCTATATCTCTTGCCTGTGCAGGTCTTGAGTTCATTGTACTTCCCTGCATAAAGATATATCTTAGAACCATTATCTGTGATTTTCTCATCTCCATATAGTCGATAAAATACTTCAAGTCATAGCTGAGTATATTGTCTTTATCGGTATATGACTTTGCAATGGCGTCATCTATTATCTTTTCCAATGCATCAAAATCGTACTCAAGCTTATCCTTCTCATCCTTTAAGAATACTACAAGCTTATCAAGTATAATCTTTATTTCATCTTCTATCCTTGCCTGATACTCTCTTATATGTGTAAGATTTCTCGGCATATACATATTTAAGATTATACCTACTGAAGCTCCTATAAGCATCAGCAGTGCTTCATTTCTTACAACACCTATATTCATATACTTTTCGGACATTATATGTGTGACCAATACCGCACATGGGGAAAGGCTCTCATACATTCCGAAAGCTATACATATAGATACAAATACCAAAAGATAACAGATAAATGCAGGCACATTATAGCCTATCAGATTGAATATAACAAAGGCTATAAACATTGATACTACAAATCCCTCTATTCTCTTTAGCGCAATCTTGATAGTGGATTTCTTTGTATCCTGTATACTGAGCAGTGTTATGATTCCGGCTGAACTTACATATTTTAATCCCAAAAATTCGGCAATTATTATGGCAATACCGGTACCGATTGCAATCTTTAATACTTTTATAAAATTTATTTTTTTTAAAAAATCCATATACCTCCGAAATTATTTTTTTAAACTTAATGCCGTCTTTCTTACCAGATTGTATACACCCGGCAAAAAATACTCAAACTTTATAAAAAATCTCTCTCTGAAATCAAGCTCCTTATACTCATTTTTATACCGCTTTGAAAGAATATTTTTAAAATCTCTTACATTTACATAGGTAAGGAAACGGAGTCTCTTTTTAGCAGCTTCCACTTCACTGTGAAAACGGTAGTCGGAGTCCTTATCATATGCCTCATACATCTGTTTCATATTTTGATAGTAATCTTCCTGCTTTTTCTTATAATCTCCGCTAAACTGTGAAGCCGTCCAAGATGTAGGCACTCCCATCCTGTATACACTCATCACTCTGTCAATGTAATAAGCGTCACCGTATTTTACAGAGATTATCTGCATAGGAATATCGCCCACTTTACAGTCAAAATAGTACTGAGGTAGGCTCTTCATATACTCGGTTCTAAGCAGCAGCGATGCTGTAGGATAGTGTGTTCTTTTATTTATCACTTCCTTTGCACCGATTCGCATACTTTCTCCATACGGTCTTATAAGATTCGGTGAAAAAGTGTTGTCCAGATTTTCAACATTGGCCGCATGAAAACAAAAACTTATATCCTTATGCTTATCAAGGATTTCCACCTGCATCCTAAGCTTCTCATCATCACACCAGTAGTCATCCCCCTCACACATAGCTATATACTCACCGCTTGCCCTTGGGAAGTTATATACTCCGCTGGGATTGGTCACCCCTTTTGAGTACATATTCTCATCGTGATAAATCGGCTTTATAATATCAGGATATTTTTTTTCATACTCCCTTATAATATCCGCAGTATCGTCTGTGGATGCATCGTCATTTATCAAAATCTCTATATCAAAATCCCTTTTCTGTGCCAGAAATGAATCTATAGCCTTTTTTATATACTTACCGTGATTGTAGGTAATACAGCATATACTTACTTTCATATATTCACTTTCTCTTTAAAGGCAATCATGCCATATATTGTAATATTCACTCACTTTCAAAGCTCTTGACCCCGATATCATACTATAGCATAAAATAAAGTCTAATAGTTAATTTTTAAAATATTTTATGAATTTTAATAACTTGTAGATATATCCCCTCTATGATATTATTACTACATTGGAGGCGTACATGACAAGATATACTTTACTGCAATGGATTGCATTTTTTTACATATATTGTTTTTTCGGCTGGTGCTTTGAAAGCGGCTATGCAAGTATCAAAAACAAAAGACTTGAAAACAGAGGATTTTTAAGGGGGCCTTATATACCCATATATGCATTCGGTGCCATATTTGTACTTATAATTACAGACTCGTTTCAGGGAAATATCCTAGGTGTATACTTTTCAGGAATGATTGCTGCTACAATACTTGAATATATCACAGGCTATGTGATGGAAAAACTTTTCAAAGTAAAATATTGGGACTACAGTGACCATAAATTTAATTTAAACGGCTATATATCACTTTCCACCTCTATAGCCTGGGGCTTTTTATCTGTTGCACTTACAGATTTTTTGCAGGTAAATGTATACAAATTTGTCTCCTCATTGGCTAAAACCACACTGAAAACATCTGTAATTATTATGAGTATCATATTTTTTTCAGATTTGCTTCTATCTGTCAAGGCGGCATTCAGCCTTGCAAGAGCATATGCAACTCGTATGAAAGCTAAATCTGAATTTGGCGAATTCGGAGCGAAACTCTCAGGTATGGCTGAGGGCTTTGTCAGCGAAACTCAAAGTAAGCTGACAAGTATCAGAGACAGTGTATCCAATCAGGTAAACAGAGCCAATGAATATATCTCAGGCGGCAAAGTAAGCCTGTCAGCGTTAAAGGCCGATATCGAAGGGAAACTCTCCTCACTTTCAAACTCGGTGGCTTCAAAATCACCTGCATATCTTGACTTAAAACGCAGATATGAATTAGCAAGAGAAAAGTACAACTTAAACTTCCCGAAAATAGGTAAAGTGATGTCATTCTTTATCAGAAATATGATTAAGGGCAACCCGGGACTGAATAAGAAGTATTGGGATCAGATGAAGGAACTGGTTGAAAGCAGAAAGAATAATAAATAAAAAACTGCGAGTCAAATCGCAGTTTTTTATTTGAATTCTTTTGCCAATCTTAATAAACTTGACTTTTCATTGTTCATCGGATTTTCTATCACTTTCTTTAAAAGAAATTCCAAGACCTCACCGATTTTGGGGCCTTTTGAGATACCGAGATCCATCAAATCCTTGCCTGTAATATCAAGCATACTGATTTCATATGCATGTTTTTCCTTCATTATCAGACTGTACCTGTTATCTATATCATCTATCTTATCAAGAATATCTTTATTCTTTTTATCACTCCTTAAAATTTCAATATAGTCACAAAAAAGATCAGCTCCTATCCTGTGCAGCGACCATCTGATATCTTCATCCGAGCTTGGCAGCGGATTTTTCAACTCTTTTACAAGCAAATATGTATTATCCCTTGTAGCATTATCCGACTTAAGTTCAAAGAGTATCTTCTTTACAGCTTCAACATTTTCAATGTTCTCCAAAAATGCAGCCCAGTACATATGTTTCTTATTGGGAAACTTTCTCGGATAAAAATCATATATATTTTCATCAAGCTTTGAAAACTCTTTTCCGATATATCTGTAGAGTCCGCTTGTATAAACCATCTTGATATTTTGTGCAAAATCTCCGCAAAGCGACTTGTTGAGCTCCACAAAAATTCTCTCCTTGCTGACCTTTGATAAAAGCTTCGCTCTTTCTCTTATGGCCTCAAACGTATCATCATATATCTTAAACCCCAGCTGTGCTGCAAATCTGACTGCACGAAGCATTCTCAGTGCGTCTTCATCAAATCTCTTTCCGGCATCACCTACAGCCCTTATGATACCGTTTTGCAAATCTCTTCTACCGCCAAATAAGTCTACAATACCTTTATTAGGTGAATACGCCATCGCATTTATGGTAAAGTCTCGCCTGCACAAATCCTCTGAAAGGTTTTTACTGAACGATACGCTGTCAGGATGCCTGCCGTCGGAATAATCACCGTCTATTCTGTATGTGGTAAGCTCATATCCCACACCGTCCATAAGCACCGTTATGGTGCCGTGTGCAATACCCGTATCAAATGTCTTTTTAAAGATTTTCTTCATATCGGCAGGAAGCGCATCTGTAGTGATATCCCAATCTGTAGGGGTCTTTTTTAGGAGGCTGTCTCTTACACAGCCTCCCACTGCAAAGCCCTCAAAGCCGTGCTCTTTTAGGCTCTCTATGATATTTTTAACATTCTTAGGTAAATCAATTATCATCCTTAATAAGCTTTTCCCCAATATACCATCTTCTTTGCCTTCTTGCCGCAGCAAACGCATACATCGCTTATCTGCTCCTGTGCCTCAGGCATACATCTTGAGGTGGCGCCTGCCACTTCCTTAATCTTATCCTCACAAGCTCTGTCACCGCACCACATAGCCTTTATAAATCCCGGCTTATTGTCTGCGATATCCTTGAACTCGTCCATAGTTCTCGCTTCATAAGTATGTGCATCTCTATGTGCAAGTGCGGTCTCATACATATTTGTCTGAATATTTTCAAGACATTCCTTAGCATCACTTTCAACATTGTCAATTGAAACAAAGCTCTTCTCTCCGGTATCTCTTCTGACAAATACACATTGGTTGTTCTCGATATCCTTAGGTCCGATTTCAATTCTTAACGGAATACCTCTCATCTCGGACTCTGCAAACTTAAATCCCGGACTCTTCTCGCTGTCATCAAGCTTTACTCTGATACCTGCTGCCTTTAATCTGTCATAAAGAGCATTTGCAGCATCAAGTACACCTTCTTTATGTGCCGCTACAGGTATGATATTTACCTGTACCGGTGCAATATGAGGCGGCAACTTAAGTCCCGAGTTGTCACCATGTACCATGAT
>CAUQKD010000153.1:0-6170 GCA_963518365.1 uncultured Lachnoanaerobaculum sp.
GAAAGATGCTTACAGGTTGGATACTTGACAATAACTACTATATAAAGAGTGACGGAACCATGGTGACAGGCTGGTATAAGCTTTTACCGCCTGACAGTGAAGAAAAAAAGCCGGGACCTAACTCAGGCAATAAAGAGAAGTGGTATTACTTTACCAATACAGGAAAAAAGTTTAAACCTGTGCTTAACGGCAATGCAAAGTTCGGTGAGAAAAAAATTGACGGAGTAAGGTATGCTTTTGATGAAAACGGCGAGCTTGTGTCAGGTTGGATGCAAATATCCGGCGGTTCAAATCCCGGTATAAAAAATTTCAGATATATGAATGATGACGGTACCGTCAGAACAGGGTGGTATTCTTTGGAGCCGCCTGAGGATTTGCTCGGCAATTACAACCATTTGGTTGAGTGGTTCTATTTTTCATCGACAGGAGAACCTTATGCTTCAAAGACAGACAAATTGAATATAAGCGACCTTGTAAAGATTAAGGATAAGCAGTACCTTTTTGATAAAAACGGCACACCTGTGTACGGCATTCAAAAAGTCTATCAGGGAAATACATACAGTGCTTATTACTTCGGAGAGAGCTCACAGTGTTATCTTATTAAGGGCAAGCAGAATATAAAAGAATCTTCAGGTAAAAGTGAAGAGTATTTCTTCCAGACATCTACAGGTAAGGGACTTACAGGAACAAAGGATTCAAAGCTTTACTACAAGGGCAGGCTTGTAAGAGCAAATGAATATATGAAATATCAGGTATTTGCTCTGCCGAATGAAAACGGAAGCGGTACTACAAATTATGTGGTGAACTCTTCAGGTAAGATAGTGTCAAACGGTAAGGTAAAGGATGCTGACAAGGTGGAATACAAAACGAACTCTTCGGGTGTGTTGACTGCTATAGACGGCAGTACAAATATAAGCGGAAGTTTTGAAACACCGCAGGAACCTGATTGGGCGAATAATGATTGAGAGGTGAAATATGGATTGTATTTTTTGTAAGATAGCTAACGGAGAGATTGTATCGGATACGGTTTATGAGGATGATAACTTTAGAGTAATACTTGACTTGTCACCTGCAAGCAAGGGACATATGCTTATTTTGCCGAAAGTTCACGCCGGAGATATAACGGAGCTTAGTGAAGATATGGCCGGTAAGGCACTTGTCCTTGCGGGTAAGCTTGGAAAAGCCGCAATGGTAGGACTCGGTGCTACAGGTTTTAACACTCTTGCAAATACAGGTGAGAGTGCCGGACAGACAGTTTTTCACTGCCATATCCATGTGATTCCGAGATATGATGATGCGTCAAGCATTGTAAGCTGGGCTCCGAAAACAGTCGATAAAGAAGAGCAGAAGGAGACCGCAAAGAAAATATCAGAGAGTCTTAGATGATGGAACTTGGAATAAGTAAAAGAAACTATGTTGTTATAGGTATAATCATAATAAATATAGTGTACTTTTTATTTCTTGAGACACATGGCGGTTCGGATGACACCATGGTCATGTTAAGGTACGGTGCGTGCTTTCCCGACAATATAAAAAACGGAGAGTACTATAGACTGATAACTTCCATGTTTATGCATTTCGGAATAGAGCATATCGCCAACAACATGCTTATATTGGTGTTACTTGGCGGCAAGCTTGAAGATATAATGGGGCATTTTAAATTCTTTATTATATATATGCTTTCAGGCATACTTGCAAATCTTGCATCGGACTGGGCTCAGACAATGACGGGAGATTTTGCAGTCAGTGCGGGAGCCTCGGGTGCGATATTCGGAGTTGTAGGAGCTTTGCTTGCATCACTGGTTTTAAGTAGGGGCAAGATAAAGAATCTCAGTTTGTATCAGATAGTGGTATCTTTGGGGCTTATGCTGTATGCCGGGTTCAAGACCACAGGTGTTGACAATATCGCACATGTGGGAGGCGCAGTAAGCGGTGTCTTTATAGGCCTTATACTTTACAGAGAAAATAAAAAGTCGGAGTTGCAATCGGACGAATATTATGATAGAATTTTATAGCTAAATAAGCACATCAGGTGAATGAGAAAGGTGGTGCCATAGGTCCTTTTCTTAGGCCTGATGGAAGAAAAACCAAAGGAGAAAAACAATGAGTGTTATTTCAATGAAGCAATTACTTGAGGCAGGTGTTCACTTCGGACATCAGACAAGAAGATGGAACCCTAAGATGGCTCCATATATCTACACAGAGAGAAACGGTATTCATATTATCGATCTTCAGCAGAGTGTAGGTATGGTTGATACAGCATACAATGCTATGTCTGATGTAGCTAAGGACGGCGGAAAGATTCTTTTCGTAGGTACAAAGAAGCAGGCACAGGATGCTATCAAGGAAGAAGCTGAGCGTTGCGGAATGTACTATGTTAACGAGAGATGGCTTGGCGGAATGCTTACAAACTTCAAGACAATCCAGTCAAGAATCAAGAGACTTCACCAGTTGGAAGAGATGAGTGAAGACGGTACATTTGATTTACTTCCAAAGAAGGAAGTTATAAAGTTGAAGAAAGAATGGGAGAAGCTTGAGAAGAACCTTGGCGGTATCAAGGATATGAAGAACATCCCTGACGCAATCTTTATCGTAGATCCTAAGAAGGAGAGAATCTGTGTTCAGGAGGCTCATACTTTAGGTATTCCGCTTATCGGTATCTGTGATACAAACTGTGATCCTGATGAACTTGATTACCTTATCCCGGGTAACGATGATGCAATCCGTGCAGTAAAGCTTATCGTAGCTAAGATGGCGGATGCGGTTATCGAAGCAAACCAGGGTGAGCAGGGTGAGTTGCTTGCAGTATCGGAGGCTGCAGCTGATGATTCACTTGAGGGCAATGAGTTCGCTCCTGAGAAGGAAAGTTTGGACGATAGACAGTTCTAATATAAACATTAACTTATAGGCAGGTTGCAAAGCCGGGTTTTCCGCTTTGCAACTTGTCATATCATAAAAAGTTTAGGAGGTTTTACAATGGCAGCAGTAACAGCAGCAATGGTAAAAGAGTTACGAGAGATGACAGGTGCAGGAATGATGGATTGTAAGAAGGCGCTTGCTGCAACTGATGGAGATATGGATGCGGCAGTTGACTTCCTTCGTGAGAAGGGACTTGCAGGAGCACAGAAGAAGGCAGGTCGTATAGCAGCTGAAGGTATCGTAGATGTTTGTGTAAGCGATGATGCAAAGAAAGCGGTTGTACTTGAGGTTAATGCCGAGACAGACTTCGTTGCAAAGAACGAGAAGTTCAGAACCTATGTAGGTGAAGTAGCAGCACAGGCATTAAAGACAAGCACAAACACTACAGAAGAGTTCTTAAATGAGAAGTGGGAGCTTGATCCGAGCCTTACAGTAGCAGAGAAGCTTTCAAGCATGATTTCAATCATCGGCGAGAACATGACAATCAGAAGATTTGCAAAGGTTGAAGAGAACGACGGTTGTGTAGTTTCTTATATCCATGCAGGCGGAAAGATTGGTGTTTTGGTAGACGTTGTAAGTGATGTTGTGAATGATGATATCAAAGAGATGGCTAAGAATGTTGCAATGCAGGTTGCAGCACTTCATCCAAAGTATACTTCAGATAAGGAAGTTGATGCTGATTATCTTGCAAGAGAGAGAGAGATTCTCTTAGCTCAGATCAAGAACGATCCTAAGGAGGCTTCAAAGCCTGAGAAGGTTATCATGGGAATGATCGAAGGAAGAATCAAGAAGGAACTTAAAGAGATTTGTCTTCTTGATCAGCCATATGTTAAGGCTGCAGACGGTAAGCAGTCGGTAGCCGCTTATGTAGCAGAGGTTGCCAAGGCAAACAATGCTAAGGTTTCTATCAAGGGCTTTGTAAGATTTGAGACAGGTGAAGGTCTTGAGAAGAAGAGCGAGAACTTTGCAGAGGAAGTTGCAAAGCAGATGGCAGGTAACTAATTTAAATAGTATTTTTTTAACAGAGCCAAGGACGTTAAGGTCTTGGCTCTAGTTTTACAAAGGAGGAAAAATGGATATAACAAAAATAGTAACAGATATAATAAATAAGGCAAAGGCGGATCCGGCACTTTTAGCAAATCTTACAAGTGATCCTGAAAAGACAATTGAGAACCTTACAGGTATAGATATTCCTGACGGACAGCTTGATGCGGTTGTAAACGGTGTAAAGGCACAGATTACAAAGGTCGGAATTGCAGGTGCAATGGACAAACTTGGAGATCTTTTCAAGAAGTAATATGAAATATTTATTTGATTTGCATACGCATACCATAGCCAGCGGTCACGCCTACTCCACCTTAAAGGAAAATATGGAGGAGGCCGTGACCAAAGGCCTTTTAGCATATGGATTTTCAGATCACAGTGAAGCCGTTCCCGGTTCATGCAAAAATATATACTTTATGAACTTTAAGGTTATCCCGAGAAACTACAAAGGAGTTCTTATACTTAGAGGCGTAGAGGCCAATATAAGGGACTTTAAGGGCAATCTTGATGTCGATGAGAATGTGCTGAAAAGACTTGATTATGTTATAGCAAGTCTGCATACGATATGTATAGATCCCGGCAGTTTGGATGAAAATATGAACGCGTACTTCGGCGCGATGTCAAATCCGTATGTGAAGATAATCGGTCACCCGGATGACGGAAGATATCCTATGGATCACGACGCATTGGCAAAGGAAGCCGCAAAAAGAGGAGTTGCACTTGAACTTAACAACTCTTCATTGAATCCTAGGTCTGCAAGAGTCGGCGGCAGAGAAAATGCCGCAAAAATGCTTGCAGCCGCCAAAAAATACGGTACATATGTGGTATGTAATACCGACAGTCACTATGCGGACTATGTAGGTGACTTCAAAAATTGTGACGGTTTGTTGAAAGAATCGGATTTTCCTGAGGAACTTGTTTTAAACAACAGCATGGAAAAACTGAAACTTATTTTAAATAAAGATATCGAAGAGATGTAAAAGATATTCTTATTGAGGGAATTATGGAAAAAAGAAAAACAAGTATCACAGATATGACCTGTGGCAGCCCTCTAAAACTTATATTGGCATTTGCAATACCGATGCTTATAGGAACACTCTTCCAGCAGTTCTACAGCATGGTGGACACGGTGATGGTAGGTAAGTATTTGGGTGTTAATTCATTGGCGGCTGTGGGTTCCACAGGTGCCATATTCTTTATGGTAAACGGATTTGTTATAGGAAATACGGCAGGTTTCGCCATACCGGTGGCACAAAAATTCGGTGCAAAAGACTACAAAGAGATGAGAAAATTCACCATGAATGCGGTATATATGGGAATATTCTTTTCAGTAGTACTTACAGCTGTAGTGTGTTTGTTTACAAAGACCATACTTATAGTGACGAATACGCCTACAGAGATAATGGATGATGCATATACTTATATAATAATTGTCTTTGCGGGTATACCTGTAATGTATTTGTACAACTTGACTGCAAGTATAATCAGGGCGCTTGGAGATTCAAAGACACCGCTTTATTTCCTTGTGGTGGCTGCACTGCTGAATATAGTCCTTGACTTCGTTTCGATAAAATTTATGGGACTTGGAGTTGCGGGACCTGCCTATGCTACAGTTGTATCACAGCTTGTATCCGGAATACTCTGTGTAGTATATATGGTAAAAAAGTTTCATATACTGAAGCTTGAGCCGGGTGAAGGCGCATTGTCAATGAGACATGTAAAGGTGGTACTTTCTATGGGTATACCGATGGGATTGCAGTACTCGATTACAGCTATCGGTTCCGTAATACTTCAGGCGGCAGTGAACGGACTGGGTGCGATTACTGTGGCTGCCGTTACCGCAGGAAGTAAGATAAGCAGCTTCTGTGTGGCTGTAACAGATGCTCTAGGAGCGACTATGGCAACCTACTGCGGTCAAAACGTAGGTGCAGGTAAACTTGACAGAGTAAAGGAAGGTGTAAGAGTTGCCACAATAATAGGTATAATATACGCCGTTTTGGTATTCGTTTTTATGATATTTATAGGCGGAGAGCTGCCGAAGCTTTTCGTAGATGCAAGCAAGAGCGATGTAATAAGTCAGGCGAGATTATTCCTCTTATGGAACTCGGGATTTTACTTTGCGCTTATCTTTGTCAATGTTTGGAGAAATTCCATTCAAGGTATGGGATTTCCGATGTTTGCAATACTCTCGGGAGTATGTGAGATGT
>CAUQKD010000154.1:0-6142 GCA_963518365.1 uncultured Lachnoanaerobaculum sp.
GTTCAGGTATTGTCCAGTCCTGACCCCACATACCTACTGTAGGTCTCTTTGCCCTGAAATCGGTATAGAACTTAACCAAATCCTCGTTTACCTCAAATCCGGCATTCTTGATACCGTCAATCAGTGAAACTGTAGGGAATGAGTCGTTGAGTCCGCCTGAACCTGTACCGCCGTAAAGCGGGTTTGTAGATGACCATCCGAACAGATTGAGCTTTGTACCTTTCTTTAGCGGCAGTGCCGAATCATTCTTTAAAAGTACAATTCCTTCTCCTGCGATGTCCTCTCCCAAAGTCTTTGCTTCATCAAGTGACTTATCAGTTATAACGCCTCTTCCCGTTGCCAATGTAATCATGGTCTTTAGCGGACCGTTCAACATCATATTGACACTGACAACCGTACCGACCATAAAAAGAATCCAGGCAGCCGACCTTGATAACTTTTTAAAGGCAAGTTCTCTGTTCCTTGTGATAAACATAACTACAAGCGCACACACCAAAAGTGTAACTATAGCTATGAGCTGTGGAGCAATCGACTTTATCACACTTACCACATCCGCCATATTGATAGCTAACATAATATTCCTCCGATATATTTATTTTTTCTCCGGCATCACTATAAATTTCATTGTAGGGTAGCTGATAACCACCTGTACTATGATATTCAGCGCATTTGCCAGCGTAGGTACAAGACTTGCACTCACCCCTATATCACCGAAAAACTTCTGTGAATATGCAGGCAGTGCCGCAGACACTATAACCAAAACCACAGCAAGAATTATATACTTGGGTATTGCGTCCTTAAAAGCCGCATTTGACTTAAACACAAACTGCTTTTGCACAAAGAAGTTTACAGTCTGTGCAAGTGCGGTAGCTGCAAGGAAGCTTAAAAAACCTGCCGTTCCAAGATTTTGCTCAATATTGTCCGCATAGTTAAATATAAAAAACTTAAAAGGTATAAGATGCCATCCAAGACCTGTAAAAGCGGATGTGGCTATCCACATCACGATAAAATTTACTATCGTTGCCACATTTGAGAGTATATTAAACTTGATAAACTCCCATATGTTCGGATGGCTGTCTATCCATTCCTTTAAAAACATCATAAATCTTCTCAATCTTCTCTTTGTAAGAATTCTTTTTTGTATTTTTTATTTGCCTTTTTGTTTTTAAAATATCCGGATATTATTCCGAATATTCCCTTAAAGAAATGTCCGTTTACCAAAAGCACAATGGAATCCACCATCTCCATACTTACCTGTCCGTTACTCATCTTTCCTATAGCCCTGAAAGGCATATTGAACTGAAATAAAGTATTAAGGTCGGGCACGCCTGCTTCCAATGATTTTTTCAATCTCTTATCCAGTATTCTGTAGGCAAATCTTGCAATAAAACTCTTTGCATAATACATTTGACAAAGTGCGTCATTGATACCCAGTTCACCGCTCCAATGACCGTCCGGTATATCTCTTCCAAGCAAAACCTTATACTCGGAATCGTCGACTCTTTTTATATCACCGCTGTAGTATGAAGGAAGCTCTTTTTTATTGTACGGGAAAACCTTTGCATTTCCGTTTACCTTAAGTGTGGTCTGCAATCTGATATCCTCACAGCTGCTGCCGATATATATATCATACTCACCGCTTTCCACCTCAAAAGCATTCGTCATTATATTATAAAACCTGAAAGACTTGTCATCAAAACTTATAGTGACTTTTTTCTTCTCACCGGGAGACAGTGCTACCTTTTTAAATCCCTTTAACTCATACTTAGCTCTGAAGATATTTGAGTTTTTCAAACCTATATAAATCTGGGCTACTTCCTCTCCTGATACCTTTCCGATATTTTCAATATAGAAGCTTACCTTTTCATCGTCCACCTCTATATCGCTGTACTTAAACTCCGTATAGGAAAGTCCGTATCCGAAAGGATAAAGTACATCCACATTCCTTGTGGTAAAATATCTGTAGCCTACAAAGATGCTCTCTCTGTACTCTGAAGTTCTCTCCTTTGAAGGATAATATCTTACATTCGGCTCATCTTCATATCTCTTTACTATGGTCTCGGCAAGTTTTCCGCTTGGACTCAATTTTCCTGTAAGCAGTTCAAACACCGCGCCCATACCTGCCTGTCCGAAAAGATAGCCGTGCAATATCGCCTTTAGATGCTTTTCCCAAGGCATCTCAATACATGAGCCTGCGCTTATAATACCTACTATATTTTGGTTCTCATTTGAGAGCTGCTCCATCAAATCTATCTGATTTTTCGGAATTCGAAGATGTGTCCTGTCAAGACCCTCAGACTCGCTTGCCTCATTCAGTCCGAAGAAGTAAAGCACAATATCCGCCTTCCTTGCAAGTGTCATCGCCTCATCGGTCATGACGGCATCATCTTCCTTATCAAGCCTTGAATATCCTCTCGCCGTTCCTATCACTTCCAAATCCGACTCTTCAAGGATTCTTTGTAATGTGTCCACCTTGGTAGGATTTACTTTTGTAATGCCTGCTCCTGCATAAGTAGGATTCATATCAAGTTTATCAAGCCTATCTTCAACCTTCTCAAGCTTTGATTCTATCTTGTTTTCAAGTTTTTGCACATTTTTTGAATCAATATTCAACTTCTCAAAAAGTTTCTTTGCATCCTCAACCACAGTTGCGTTTACCATTGAAGAACCTGCGCCCTGATATCTGGGATTGAAGGCAAAATCTCCTATTATGGCAATCTTTTTCTTAGAGTTCAGCGGCAAAATATTGTCCTCGTTTTTTAAAAGTACAATACTTTTTTTGGCAGCCTCTTTTGCAAGTTCGTGATTGTCCTCAAACATCTTTGCCTTATCTTTCGGCTTTTTCTTATCTTTGGTTGATAAAGTAATCTCTATAAGCTCATCCACTCTGGCATCGATATCGCTTTCCTTTATCTTTCCGACTTTTATAGCATCCAAAAGTTCTCTTGCACTGTCAAGTCCGGGAGCCGGCATCTCCAAGCTTGAGCCGTTTTTTACACCAAGTGCATGGTCGTTTGAAGCACCCCAGTCTGTGACAACCATGCCGTCAAATCCGAGATCCTTTCTTAGAATATCCATCAAAAGATGCTCGTTCTCATTGGCATATACTCCGTTGACCATGTTGTAGCTTGTCATTACAGACTTCGGATGTCCTTCTTTTACCGCTATCTCAAACGCGGTGATGTATATTTCTCTTAGCGTCCTCTCATCAAGCACCGCATCCATTGCCATTCTTCTAAGTTCCTGCGAGTTTACGGCAAAATGCTTTACACAGGAAGCTATTCCGTTACTTTGAATACCTCTAATCATTGCGGCTGCCAGTTTTCCGCTTAAATACGGGTCTTCGGAATAGTACTCAAAGTTTCTTCCACATAGCGGATTTCTCTTTATATTGATTCCCGGACCCAAAAGTACATTCACATCTTCAGCGGCAGCCTCCGCTCCAAGTCCTTCTCCGACCTTCTCAAGCAGCTTCTCATCCCAGCTGTTTGCAAGTGTGGCGGCAGTCGGAAAGCATGTGGCGGGTACGCTTGCATTAATCCCTAAATGGTCTCCCTTTCCCGCCTGCTTTCTTACACCCGTAGGACCGTCCGCATGGTGAAGTACATCAACTCCTATGGAGGTAAATGACCTTGTATCCCAGGCATTCTTACCTGAGAGATAGGCACACTTTTCTTCCAATGTCATTTTTTCTGTAATATCTCTATGTTTCATTTTCCTCCTTTAAAACAAACTGCCGCTCTTTTCACATCATCGAAAGCACCCTCAAAATCATGGCTTGCTAAACACCTTATGCTTTCACAATCCTGACCTTATTATAATATATATTCAATTTTTTTGATATTATTTTCAAATAAAAAAGGAGTCCGAAGACTCCTAATAATGTGCTTTTATACTTCCGGCTCTATAATACCGTACTTGCCGTCTTTTCTCTTATATACTACACAAATCTCATCGCTTAAAGCATTTCTGAACACATAGAAATCATGTCCCAAAAGCTCCATCTGTAAACATGCTTCCTCAGGATCCATAGGCTTGATACTGAATCTCTTGGTCTTTACAATCTTTATCTCATCTTCTTCATCCGAATCAGAATAATCTTCTTTTATAAAGAAATCTGAGAAAGATACACTTGACTGCTTCTTATCTACAAGCTTGTTTTTGAACTTCTTTATCTGTCTCTCTATGATATCCTCAACCTTATCTATGCTTACGTACATATCTCCGCTTACTTCTTCGGCTCTGATAAGCCCCTGCTTGGTCGGGATGGTAACTTCTATCTTATGTGCCTCCTTTTGCACACTGAGTGTAATCTTCGCCTCAGTCTCTTCTGTAAAATATTTTCCTAATTTATGAAGCTTCTCCTCTACCGCCTTCTTCAAACCATCAGTTATTTCGATATTTCTTCCAGTAATTGTATAACGCATATGTATAAGCTCCTTTTCTTTTTATTTAGCTATAGTATAGCACTTTTTTACTATAAATTCAATTTAATTTTATAATTGTACTGTCAATTTCATTGTTTTTTAGAATTTTTGTGATTTTAGTTAAATTGTTAACCAATTGTATTTTGATGAAAAAACTGCACTTTTATATATTTTATCTCATAAACTCTATTATTTATCCACCAAATCAAAGGTAGTCAATATGGGGATAAAATGTGGATAATGTGGATAAGTCGGTTCATAACCCACAAACAGCCTATTTATAAGCTTTATAGGCACCCAATAACTCACCTTTTTTGTGGATAAAAATGTGGATAATGTGGATAAGTATTTTTAAACACAATTTTTATGCACTTTGCCGTTTTGTACTTATTATAAAAATTCAGACTTGACAGGCAAAATCAACCTAATTTAAAATCTCAAACGCCCTTATGGATTCCTGTTCCACCTTACAGTTATGTAAGAGCATAAATTCCAACACTTGCCTATACTCTCCAAGCTTTTCTTTCTTTTTCTCTATCATATTGATATCTGAAGTTGTAAGTTCTTTATATATTTTCGCATCATAAAACCTCTTTACAGTGTCCACTCCCATATTCAAAGGTTTAAAAGGTATCTCTGTCTTTTCTCTCAGATTTTCAAGTATCAAAAATCCGTATACATCTATATCTCCCTCATGCAGATATTCACAGTGCTTATTCTCATCATATATCTTTTTTAATATTACCTGCTTTGATCTGTTGTGATAACCTCCAAGATAAATATACACACTGTCTTTCTCATCTTCATCGTGATAGGTGGTCAGGTTTTCCACAGTGATTACAGACTTTGCAATTACCTTTATCTCCTTTATTTTTTCAAGTGCTGAATTTGAGAGTGCAATACCTCCGTTAATTTCCCTTACATGAATAACCGAATCTTCAAACTTAATTACTATATCACCTTTTATATACACATATGTGGGATTCTCATAGAGATTGTAGTACTCAAGTATCTTATCTTTTTCCACGACCTCATCCGTATAATCAAAAAGTATACTCTCTACAGTTGATTTAAACTCCCTTTGAAATCTCTTTGAATCCTTAAACATTGCGGTTGAAAAATTTCTTATATAGCTCTCTAGACCAAGCCCAAGTATTGCTTCAATTATTTTCAGTATATTAAAAAGTCTTTCTTTGTCATATTTTATATCATATGGCAGCTTTTTATAGCTTGATATAAGTTTACTCCAATCGGATACAATACCGTGCAGTACAGGCGGATTTTTATCTTTAAATAAATCCAAAACCTCTTTTATTTTCTCACACCGCTTCGGTATATCAATTCTTTTTACTCTCTTGTAGCAAACGGAGATATTTTCTACATTTAATTTTACCTTTTCATATTTTCCGCTCTCATCCGCCTTTGATTCAATAAGATTTTCATTTATCAACTTTTCTATTGCTGTATTGATATCCTTATACACATTGTGATTGTATCTGTCCACATATTCAGGGTAGATCTTTTTTATATCCGCTTGTATCACACGCAAAGAAGAAGGCTCTTTTTTAAAGCCTTCTCTTCTTTCATACATATCTATCAATCTGTTCAAAATATCCTTAATGTAGTCCATCCTCAATCCTCTCAAATACTCCTATCGCATTTCTGTTTCCGGACTTTACAATGGAATATGTAATATCACAGTACGGCAATATGGC
>CAUQKD010000155.1:0-6139 GCA_963518365.1 uncultured Lachnoanaerobaculum sp.
CTTTAGAGTACTGTCTTATGGCTTCCAATACTTCAAAGCCGTCCATTTTGGGCATCATCACATCTAAGAGAATCAGCTTTATATCCTTGTTGGCATCAAAGACCTTAAGTGCTTCCTGTCCGTCCTGTGCCTCCAATACTAAATATCCTTTAACACTGAGAAAATCTTTTACAAGTTTTCTCATTCTGGCTTCATCATCCACCACCAATATTTTTATATCTTCCATATAATCTCCAAATCAGCAGACCTATGTATTATTTTTCTTCTATCTTTATTCCAAGTTCCTTTAACTGTGCATCATCTACTTTATCAGGTGCATTTGTCATAAGGTCTGATGCATCCTTAACCTTAGGGAAGGCAATCACATCTCTTATAGAGTCTGCACCAACCATAAGCATTACCACTCTGTCAAGACCGTATGCAAGGCCTGCGTGAGGCGGAACACCGTACTTAAATGCTTCCAAAAGATATCCGAATCTTTCATTGGCAACTTCTTTTGAAAGTCCGAGTACATCAAACATCTTTGACTGGATATCGGCCTGATGGATTCTTACCGAACCTCCTCCGATCTCCGTACCGTTAAGTACTATATCATATGCCTTTGCTCTTACTCTGCCCGGATCCGAGTCGATATACTGCCAATCCTCATCCATAGGAGCGGTGAACGGGTGATGCATTGCCTTAAATCTGTTCTCTTCATCCGACCACTCAAGCAGAGGGAACTCTGTAATCCAAAGGAATCTGTAGTCATCTTTCTTCAAAAGTCCAAGCTGATTTGCAAGCTCAACTCTTAAAGCTCCAAGTGTATCCCAAACTATCTTATTAGTGTCTGCGGCAAAGAAAAGCATATCTCCGGGCTTTGCATCAAGTGCCTTCTTTAAGCCTTCTATCTCTTCTTCCTTTATAAACTTTGCAAATGACGACTTGATACTTCCGTCAGCCTCAACAGCCATATATGCAAGTCCCTTCGCCTTATAACTCTTTACAAACTCAACAAGAGCGTCTATTTTCTTTCTAGGCATACCTGCCTGTCCGTTTGCATTGATACCGCGAACGCTTCCGCCGTTTGCAAGTGCATTCTTAAATACGGCAAACTCGGAATCTTTTACAATATCCGAAACATCCTTTAACTCCATACCGAATCTGAGGTCAGGCTTGTCGGAACCGAATCTGTCCATAGCTTCCTGCCATGTCATTCTTTGAATCGGAAGCTTTACATCAATATTAAGTACATCCTTAAACAGTCTTTGTAAGAGTCTCTCATTTACATCTATAACATCGTCCACATCTACAAATGAAAGCTCCATATCTATCTGTGTGAACTCAGGCTGACGATCGGCTCTTAAGTCCTCATCTCTGTAACATCTTGCAAGCTGGAAGTATCTGTCATATCCCGATACCATCAAAAGCTGCTTAAAAAGCTGAGGTGACTGTGGAAGTGCATAAAAACTTCCCGGATATACACGGCTCGGTACAAGGTAATCTCTTGCACCCTCAGGTGAACTCTTTATAAGTGTAGGGGTTTCAATCTCCAAAAATCCGTTCTCTGCAAGGAAGTTTCTGGTATTTGTAGCCACCTTACTTCTGACCATAAGATTTTTTTGAAGATCAGGTCTTCTAAGGTCAAGGAATCTGTACTTTAATCTAAGTTCTTCCTTAGTCTTTGAATCTTCCTCGATATGGAAAGGAGGTGTCTCGGACTCTGAAAGTATTCTAAGTCCTGTTGCTCTTACCTCAAGCTCACCTGTAGCAAGTGACTCGTTGAAAGCTCCGCTTCTTTTCTTTAAGATTCCGGTTACGGCTATACAAAACTCCTGTTTAAGCTTCATAGCCTTATTAAAGACTTCACTTCCGCACTCGTCCTCTTCAAATATTATCTGCAATATTCCCGAACGGTCTCTGAGGTCACAGAATATGATTCCTCCCTTATTACGGTTCTTTTGAACCCATCCCATTACGGTAACTTCACTTTCAAGCGGTGCATTTACCACCTCTGCACATCTATGACTTCTCTTTAAGCCAAGCATTGATTCTGCCATTTTTATCTCCTAACTGTATTTATTTTAAGGCTTCTCTATAAAATTCCTTAAACTCCGTATAGCCCTGTTTTTCAAGTCCTTCTTTTTGGAACTTCTTATTCTTATTCATCTTTGAAACCAGTACAATATTTCCGTTTTCACGAAGCGATGCGGCTTCCTTTAATATGTCCTTTAAAACATTGCCGTCTATATTCTTTTCATATAAGAAAGCAATCTTCCTGCTCTTATCAGGAATTTTAAAGCCTGCATCCAAAAGTATGGTGATGATACGCTCAAAACCTATAGAAAATCCGCAAGCCGGTGTATCGTTACCTGTGAATCTTCCAATCATCTTGTCATACCTGCCGCCTCCGGCAACCGAGCCTGAAAATCCTTCCATGCTGACTTCAAATATTGTTCCGGTGTAGTAGCCCATACCGCGAACCAAGGTAGGATCAAATACAAGTGAAAAATCATTTGTATTTACTTCAAGCACCGTATCCATTATTTCACAAAGACTGTCAAGTACTCCGTCTTCAATAAATCCTTTAAGCTTATCTTTTAACGATAAAACAGCCTCGGTAGTATCTTTAAGTCCTTCAAACAGGCTCAGGTATTTTGAACATTTTTCCTCGCCGTCAAGCTCGGTCAGCTCCTTTTTAACACCGTCCATGCCTATTTTATCCATCTTGTCAAGGATTATAAATACATTACCTATATTATTCTCGTCATAACCTGCATAAAGTGCCATAGCCATAAGAATTCTTCTGTCATTTATTCTTACGGTGAAGTGCTTTCCCTTTGCTATCTCACTAAGTGCCTTTGTGGTTGCAAGTATCAGCTCTATTTCCGCAAGGTTTGAAGCTTCTCCCAGAATATCTATATCACACTGAGTAAACTGTCTGAATCTACCCTTTTGAGGTCTGTCGGCTCTGTATACATTACCTATCTGCAATGCCTTAAAAGGATTCGGAAGATTTGCCTGATTGTTTGAATAGTATCTGGCAAGAGGCAATGTAAGGTCATATCTTAAACCGGCATCAACCAAATCGTTCTCATCCTTTATATTTTCAAGTTTGAGTTTTTCTCCTCTTTTTAAAATCTTGAAGATAAGCTTTTCGTTGTCACCGCCTTGCTTACTGAGAAGATTTTCTATATGCTCCATAGCCGGAGTCTCTATAGAGGTAAAGCCGAAGCTTCCGTATGTTTTTTTAATAATATTTATCAAATAATCTCTGATAAACATCTCTTCAGGAAGAATATCCTTCATTCCGGTGACACTTTTTTTAATCAATGCCATGCATATTTCCCTTTCTTTCTATCATTTCATCAAGTCTTTCAATATATAATTTCGGGTCCTTTACATTTTCGATTCGCTCGATTCTACCGTTATTAAAAACAATCTTGCTTGAAGTACCCGCGCCACAAGCTATGATAGTCTGTTTTTCTTCCATAATCAATATATTGTAAAGACATTCTTTCCCAGGCTTTGAAAAACCTATATTTTCAAGGTTTCCTGCCATGTTTTTTTGACGATACAAATAGTAAGGCTCTAGCCCCAGCTCATTGCAGGTATCTGTTGCCACATCAATCATAGATAACATCAAGTCATTGTCCATGATTTCTCTTTTGTTTTCGGTGTTTAATCTGGCGGCTCTTTTGAGCGCCAATGAATGTATGGTAATCGACTCGGGCGAAAATTCTTTTACCTTTGTAAAGCTGTCCTTTATATCAGATAATGTTTCACCGTTAAGTCCGATAATAAAGTCCATATTTATATTGGTAAAGCCCACCTCTCTTGCCAGTTTGAAACTGTTGCAGATATCCTCTACAGTGTGCTTTCGGCCTATCAAATCCAAAGTCTTTTGCTGCATAGTCTGCGGATTTATAGAGATACGATTTACTCCCATATCTCTGAGCGCAACCAGCTTTTCTTTTGTTATACTGTCAGGTCTTCCGGCCTCTACAGTCATCTCCAAAAGATTTGAAAAATCAAAGTTTGTCTTTACCGTATCCAAAATTTTGGTCAGCTGATAACCTTCAAGTGAAGTAGGTGTTCCACCTCCCACATATATTGTTTGAAGTTTCTTGCCCTTATACATCTTTGATACGGCAACAAGCTCCTTACAAAGCGCCTCTACATAAGTATCCGTATCCTTTTTCCACTGTGCAATAGAATAGGAAGTAAAAGAACAATAAAGGCATCTTGTAGGACAAAACGGTATACCAATATAAAGGCTGTAGCCGTCTTTGTAATCAATCCTTTTTAAAATATTGAACTCTTTAAAAGCCGTATCTATGCAAAGATTCATTCTCTTATCGCCTACAAGATATACCTCTTTGAGATGTCTTTTTATTTCTGCAAGAGGCATATTTTTTTCAAGCAGATCCATCACTATCTT
This sequence comes from uncultured Lachnoanaerobaculum sp., assembly GCA_963518365.1. Taxonomy (GTDB): domain Bacteria; phylum Bacillota; class Clostridia; order Lachnospirales; family Lachnospiraceae; genus Lachnoanaerobaculum. Next base: position 4,421 of record CAUQKD010000155.1, read on the forward strand.
TGTAGGTCTTATACCTGTAAGTGTACCCCAAGGCAACTCTTTGTTTCCGAGTTTTAAAAGATTGATATAAATATTTCTTTTTAACTCATTTTTTGTATCAAACTTGGTATCTTTTATCTCTGAACAAAACTCTATGGCTTCACTTTCCGTATTTATCCCTATATGATACTCTTGCTCTTTCTTATATAAGTGAAGCCTTAACACTGCCGTATCATCTGTATAAATATACTTTTCACCGGGATAAAATGCCATTAAAAGTTCTCTTATATCCTGTTCAAAGGTCATATCCTCTAAAAGCAGTGAAATCATCTGTCAATACCATGCTTTTTTACATATATTGCTACGGGATTATATTTTTTTTCATGTGCAACGGTAGTCATATCCATATGCCCCGGCAGTATATTTACATCATCCGGTAAAGTCAGCACCTTTTCATATATTGATTTTATAATGGACGGATTGTCACCGCCGTATAAATCTGTTCTTCCGCAGTCTTCTCTAAAGACTGTATCGCCTGAAAATAAAAGTTTTTCATCTGCAATATAGTAGCAACCCGATCCCTTTGTATGTCCCGGAGTTGCTATAAATACTATATCCTTATCAAGCAGATGTAATACATCACCGTCATTTAAGAGTACATCCGCCTTTGTAACATATCCGCTTCCGATAAAGGAGCTTCCTCCTGATTTGCGGCTGTCATAAAGCATCTCATCGTCAAACTTTGAAATATAAACCTTAATATTATATTCTTTTACCAATTCATTTACCGCCATTATGTGGTCAAAGTGACCATGTGTCAGCAAAATCGCAACTGGTTTTAATTTATGTTCTTTTATTGTAGCTATAATATCTCCGGCCTGTGCGGACGGATCCACTATAAAACATTCCAGACTTTCCTTATTATATGCTATATATACATTGGTCTGTACCGGACCGAGTGTCAGTACATATACTCCGATTTTATTCATTAACCTGCAGTCCTTTCAATATCTATTACTCCGCTCACCTGTCGAAGCTTTCCTATAAGTGAGTTGAGTTCCTCTCTTCCCTTTATATCAAAAACAAGATTTATAGTTGAAATATCATTTTTATTTGTACGAACATTGATAGATGTAATGGAAATATCATTTTCACTATAAATTTTGGTTATATCCATAAAGAGACCTGTACGATTGTGTGCAAAAATTTGAAGTTCGGTCTGATACTTTTCGGCAAGCTTTGAATCCTCAAACTCCTGCCACTCGGCAGGTATAATTCTGATTCTGTCATCTGACGGCAAATTCATGATATTGATACAATCAGTTCTATGAATGGATATACCTCTGCCTCTTGTTATAAATCCGACTATCTCATCTCCGGGAACAGGGTTACAACATTTTGAAAACCTTACTGCCAGATCATCCACACCCTTTACGATAATGCCTGTTTTTGAATTTTTTACAATGACTTCCTTGTCACTGCCGTCACCAATGCTCTCTAAAATTGCATTGTCACTCAACTCTTTCTTTGTGATTCTGTTTTTTTCTTCCATCATCTTATTGATGATTTGTCCTTCTTTAAGTCCTCCATGTCCTAAAGAAGCCAGAATAGAATCCCAATCTTTTATGGCATACCGCTTCATTACCTTTTCCTGGAATTGAGGTTTGTTAATCTCAACCCAGTTGATACCTTTTGCCTTGCAGTATCTTTCAAGCATATCCTTACCGCGAAGAATATTGT